>DATGGF010000574.1:0-3168 GCA_035308625.1 Acidimicrobiales bacterium
GGTGATGCCGATTACCCTGCCGAGCGACGTCGAGGCGCTCCGAAGAGCCGTCCAGCGAACCAAGGCGCGGTTCGTCGTCATCGACCCCCTCTCGGCGTTCCTGAGCGGCAACATCGACTCGTACAAGGACGCCGACATCCGACGAGCGCTGCACCCCCTGAAGATCCTCGCCGAGGAGACCGGCGCGGCCGTCGTCGTGGTGCGTCACCTCAACAAGACCCGCGGGGGG
Source organism: Acidimicrobiales bacterium (assembly GCA_035308625.1). GTDB lineage: Bacteria > Actinomycetota > Acidimicrobiia > Acidimicrobiales > UBA8190 > DATGGF01. The sequence continues at coordinate 230 of DATGGF010000574.1, forward strand.
AGTGCCATCTACCGTGGTGGGGGCTCGATCGGGATCACCGGGGCAGCACGCTCGGTGCTGCTCGTCGCGAAGGACCTGTCTGAGCCGGAGCGGCACGTCATCGCCTCCGTCAAGTCGAACCTCGGGCCGCCGCCCGAGGCGCTCGCGTTCCACCTGGAGGCCTCCGAAGGGACCCACGTCGCGCACTGCGGATTCCGGTCGATTTCGTACACCGGTTCTGGTTGATTCCGTACACCGGTTCTGGAGGTTTTCGTACACCCGCTGGGGGCGTAGGGGTCCGCGTGTGAGTTGAGGGGGGCGGTCACCGTCGCTCGGAGCCCGACTCCGAGGAGGTGGCTGTGCCGAGACCCCGTCTCGCCATGCGCAAGGTCCGTGACATCCTGCGGTTGGCCTGGGGCCAGGGCTTGTCGCGCCGCCAGGTAGGCGCGTCGCTGGGCATCCCGTTCACGACGGTCGCCGACCACCTGCGGCGGGCGACCGAGGCGGGGCTCTCCTGGCCGCTCCCGGAGGGGCTGGACGACGCGGCGCTGGAGGCGGCGCTGTTCCACCGCGAGCCTGCGCCACCGGCGCCGGCGCGCCCGGTGCCGGACTGGCGCTACGTCCACCGCGAGCTGCGCCGGCCCGGGGTGACGCTGATGCTGCTGTGGCTCGAGTACAAAGAGGCGCACCCCGACGACGGCTACTCCTACAGCCAGTTCTGCCACCACTACCGGGCCGCGCAGCGCCTGTTCGACTTGCCGATGCGCCAGGAGCACCGGGCGGGCGAGAAGCTGTTCGTCGACTTCCCGGGCGACAAGCTCCCGGTCTACGACCGGCGCACGGGTGAGGTCGCGGTGTGGGCGGAGCTGTTCGTGGCGGTGATGGGCGCGTCGAACTTCCTCTACGCCGAGGCGGTCGCCTCCCAGCAGCTGGCGGCTTGGGTCGGTGCCCACGTGCACGCCTTCGAGTACATGGGGGCGGTGCCGCGCATCGTCGTGTGCGACAACCTCGCCGCGGGCGTCAAGAAGGCGCACCGCTATGAGCCAGACGTGAACGCCACCTACCAGGAGATGGCCGCCCACTACGGCGTGGCGGTCATCCCGGCCAGGCCCCGCAAGCCCCGTGACAAGGCCAAGGTGGAAGCGGGCGTCTTGCTGGCGGAGCGGTGGGTGTTGGCCAGGCTGCGCAACTGGCGCTTCTACTCGCTCGCCGAGGCCAACACGGTGATCCGCGACCTGCTGGAGGCGATCAACGACCGGCCGTTCCGCAAGCTGGAGGGCTCACGCCGGAGCTGGTTCACCGAGCTCGAGCGCCCGGTGATGCGGCCACTGCCGCCGCAGCGCTACGAGTTCGCCGCGTGGCGGCTCGGGGTGAAGGTCAACATCGACTACCACGTCGAGGCCGACGGCCACTACTACTCGCTGCCTTACCAGTTGGTCGGCCAACGCGTCGACGTGCGCCTGGCAGCAACCACGGTCGAGGTGTTCCACGCCCACCGCCGGGTCGCCTCGCACGTGCGCAGCCACCGCAAAGGTGGGCACACCACCGACCCGGCCCACATGCCCATCTCGCACCGCCGTCACGCCGAGTGGAGCCCTGGCCGCATCATCGCCTGGGCCGAGCGCACCGGGCCGTCCACCGCGGCGCTGGCCGAGGCGATCATGGCGGCACGCCCCCACCCCGAACAGGGCTACCGGTCCTGCCTGGGGATCATCCGTCTCGCCGGGCGCTACGGCACCCAACGCGTTGAGGCCGCCTGCGCCCGGGCGCTCGCGGCGCACGCCCTGTCCTACCGCTCCGTCGAGTCCATCTTGAGCCACGGCCTCGACGCGCAGCCCCTCGCCGGCGAGCGCCCCGTGCGCGCCCATCCGCGCCACGCCAACGTGCGCGGCGCCTCCTACTACCGCTGAAAGGAACGTTGATGCTCGACAACGCCACCCTCGACGGCCTGCACAGCCTGCGCCTGCCCGGCATGGCCCGCGCCCTGGCCGAACAGCGCGAGCACCCCGACTATGACGCCCTCGGCTTCGAGGAACGCCTCGGCATGCTGGTGGACCGAGAGCTCACCGAACGCCACAACCGGCGCCTCGAACGGATGGTCAAAGCAGCCCGCCTGCGCGTCGCCGCCACCATCGAAGGCGTCGACTTCCGCCGTCCCCGCGGCCTCGAACGCGCGCAGGTGCTCACCCTCGCCGAGTCGCACTGGGTCGACCGTCACCACACCATCGTCATCGTCGGCGCCGCCGGGCTCGGGAAGACCTACCTCGCGTGCGCGCTCGCCAACGCGGCGATCCGACGCGGCCACCCGGCGCTCTACCTGCGCGGGCCGCGCCTGCACGACGAGATCGCGCTCGCCCGGGCCGAGGGACGCCTCGCCCGGCTACTCACCGCATGGCAACGCATCGACGTCGTCGTCATCGACGACTTCCTGCTCAGGCCGCTCGCCCCCGACCAAGCCGCCGACGTCCTCGAAGTCATCGAAGACCGCATCGGCATCGCCTCCACCATCGTCACCAGCCAGCTGCCAGTGGCCATGTGGCACGAAGCCATGGGCGAACCCACCATCGCGGACGGCATCTTGGACCGGCTCCTCGAACACGTCCACCGCATCGAACTCCACGGCGACTCCATGCGACGGCGCACCCCCGCCGCTCCTGACGAGCCACCCGGCACACCCCCAGCCGACGCCAAGCTGCCGCGTACACGACCGTGACGATGACAGACTTCCCCACGACGACACCGAAGGAGGTGATGGTCAGGGGCTAACCCAACCGCTCGACGTCGGCCGCTACGCGGCCTCCGACGCACGCGTACGAAAACCCCGGACTGCGTGTACGGAATCACCGGAATGCGCAGCGCACGTTGCTTGGGATGGTCCCGTGAAGATCAGTGCCGACGAGCTGACCTCGGGGAAGGCCAACCCGGGGCAGCAGAGCCGTCTGGAGGCAGCGCGGGAGTTC
>DATGGF010000575.1:0-10121 GCA_035308625.1 Acidimicrobiales bacterium
GACCACCATCACCGATGGGACATCGGCTCCAACCTCGCGGAGCATCTCGATCACGTCGTCGGCGTCGGCCCGGTAGAGGGCGTCCCGGACTTCCACCTCCACCCTGGAGTCGAGGCCGCAGAGCACGAGCTCGGCCGTCTCACGGGCCCGCGTGGCCGACGAGACGAGGACGGTGGCCGGGACATCCGAAGCGCAGCCGATGTCGACGAGGTGCGCAGCCACCTCGGCGCACTGACGTTTTCCGCGCTCGGTGAGCGCGCGCTCATGGTCGTCCGACCGGTGCGGAACCGCCTTGGCGTGGCGCAACACCCATACTTCGCGTGCCGAGGCGCCGGTCATGGGCACTGGCTCATGGGCACTGGCTCATCGGCACTGGAGTCATGGGTGCAGGGTCAGGCCCCACGTGTGGTCCATGGCGTCGATCACCGCTCCCGACAACCGCTCGGCGCCTCCGGGCGACATGTGGGTCCCGTCGGGCTCACGGACGGCCACCTGGCTCCCCGACGCGTCAGGCAGGTACTGGGCATAGGCGCCCTGGGCATCGGACAGCACCGGCCACGAGGACAGGTACGTGACCCCGGGGTGGGCGCCGGCCTGGCTCTGGTAGATCCCGTCCACGACCTGCATCTTCGCGTTCAAATCCGGGTCGGACATCGGAGGCATGCCTACCCACAGGACCCGGGCGCCGGCGGTGGTGGCTTCCTGCATGAACGCTCCCACCCGGGAGGCGTACAGGGCCGACCACCCCGGCGTCCCGTAGCTCACGGCGGAGGAGCCGTCCACCATCCCGTTCTGCGGATCGTTGGCCCCCAGGAAGACCACCACCACCTGGGGCTGGTACTTGGCCAGGTCGGCCTGGAGCTCGCCGGGCCAGTCGAAGTAGTCGGGCCGGGCGAGGCCGGTATCGACATGGGCGTCGAGCACGGCGTTGACCACCCCAGTAGCAGCCAGGTCGTTGACGAAGGGACCACCGAAGTCGACGCCGAGCGAGTCGCCCACCGACAGCACCCGCAACGGTGCGGCGGCCGAAGGGGCGGGCAGGGGCGGCAGCGCGTCGGATGGCGTGGCCGGCGACGTCGGTCGCGTGTCGGCCGACGGCGCGCCCACGTGGTGCCGGGGCGGGCGTGGCCGGTGCCGAACCGGAGGTCCGACGTCCTGCACCACCGCACCGCCCGTGCGGCCCAGTACGCGGTCGGCCGCTCCGACCACGTGTGAGAGCCCCAAGTCGCGGCTGACCGCGGCGACAGGACGGAGCAAAGTGATGGCCGCCGTGCGCCGGGCGCCGAAGGGAGACGCTTCGGCGGACCTCAACAATGTGGGCGCGTCGAAGAGCGCCCACACGGAGAAGGCGGCCAACCCGACGGCGAGCGCCTGCCCCCACCGCAGTGTGCGCGGTGGGGCGTCGAGTCGATCTTCTGGCGCCGCCTCCGGGCTCCGGCGTACGCGGGACCGGGTGCGTCGCACCAGACGCCGGCTCGCCGGCTCCCACCATTGCGTGTCCGGGCTCCCGATCGCCACGAGGCTGCGCTCGGCCACCGCGCCGGCCCTGCGGGCGACGGACGCCATGGCGGATCGGAGCGCGCGTCCGGCGGCAACGAGCTCGCCGGTAACACGGGAGACAGCACCGGTGCGACCCGCGCCGGCAGCACTGATGTCCGCGGCAGTTGGCGATCCAGGCGGGCTCGCCGACTCGACCTCGTCGAGGCCGGCGCCGATCACCGTGTCGGTCATCGTCTCGGTCATCGTGTCGGAACTGGGCACCCACGCACCTCGTCGCCGCGACCGGAGCGCGGCATATCAGAACCGGTAGTAGATGAACGGCGCGACCCCCTGGGGGCCTAGCGTCGTGATCACCAGCAGAGCGCCCCCCAGTATTGCGCCCTGCACGGCCAGCCGTTGCCGGCCGAACGCGCGTTGCACCTGGGCCACCGTGGTGGCTCGGAGGAACTGTGCCGCGATGGTGCCGGCCAGCGTGAGCACGAGCAGTGGCGTGACCAGGGGTGCCCGGCCGAACGACGTCAACCGGCTGAGCAGGGCGCCGGCCGACTGCAGGGAGTCGGAGCGGAACAGGAGCCAGCCGAAGCACACCAGGTGGAAGGTGGCGATGCGGGCGACCGCCAGTCGCCACGTCCCCGTCGGCTGCTCGGGCAGGCCGCGCCGGGCCCGCCACCGCCGGCGCTCGTGACCCACCACTTGGCCAACACCGTGGAACGCCCCCCAGGCCACAAAAGTCCAGGCCGCGCCGTGCCACAGGCCGCCCAGGACCATGGTGAGGACGATGTTCCGGGCCACTGCCAACCGGGAACCCCGATTGCCGCCCAGCGGGATGTACAGATAGTCCCGCAGCCACCGCGACAGCGTCATGTGCCACCGGTGCCAGAAGTCCTGGAGATTGGTGGCGGTGTAGGGGGCGTCGAAGTTGTCGGGGAACCGAAAGCCGAGCAACAGCGCGCAGCCGATGGCGATATCGGTGTACCCGCTGAAGTCGGCGTAGATCTGCACCGCGTAGCCGTACACGGCGAAGAGGACCTCGAGCGCGCTGTGCTGGCGCGGTGAGGAGAACACAGGGTCGACGATGGCCGACTGCACGTAGGACGAGACGACGACCTTCTTGAACAGGCCCATGGCCACCAACCACGCGCCGCGGGAGAAGTCGACCTGGCGGCGCTCGCGCTGTCGGCGAATCTGCGGGAGCAACTCCTCGCCGCGCACGATGGGACCCGCGACCAGATGGGGGAAGAAGGACAAGTAGACCGTCACGTCGGCCGCGCCGGCCGGCTCGATGCGCCGCCGGTAGACGTCGACGACATAGCTCACCGCCATGAAGGTGAAGAACGAGATGCCGACCGGCAAGGTCACTTGGCGCAACGGGAGGACCCGTCCGGCCCCAATGGCATGGAAGAGGTTGTCGAGGTTGACGGCGAGGAAGCCGTAGTACTTGAACCAGGCCAGCATGGCGAGCAGCGCCACCACCGTGGCGGCAAGCGTCAGCCGTCGGGCACGGTCGCCCTCGGCCCGGTGGACGAAATGGGCACCGCCGTAGGCCAGCGCGGTGGCCGCGGCCAGGAGGAAGATGAAGCGCCAGTTCCACCAGCTGTAGAAGAGGTAGCTCGCCGCCACCATGGCCAGCTTCCACAGGCGCGGATAGGGACGCAGCAGCCAGTTGGCGGTGAACGCCCCGGCGAAGAAGATGGCGAAGTCGATGGTGGGGAAGAGCATCGGGGGAATGCCTCACCACGTCGTGTGGAACGCGCCGATCGGGCGCTTTCGACGCGAGGCTAGTGCAGCGTGTACCGGCGAGAGCGGGCCGTGGGCCCGCGTCGCGCCAGGGTCAGCTTCGGGCCTTGAGTGCTTCGATGAGCTTGGGGACGACTTTGTGCACGTCCCCGACGACACCCAGGTCCGCCACCGAGAAGATCGGTGCGTCCTGGTCCTTGTTGATGGCCACGATGTTCTTCGAGCCCTTCATGCCCACCAGGTGCTGGGTGGCGCCCGAGATGCCACACGCGATGTAGAGCGTGGGCTTCACCGTCTTGCCGGTCTGCCCCACTTGGTGCGAGTAGGGCACCCAGCCGGCGTCGACGATGGCCCGGCTCGCTCCGGCCGCGCCCTTGAGCAGCTTGGCCAGCTCTTCGATGAGGGCGTAGTGCTCGGCACCGCCTAGCCCGCGGCCGCCCGACACGACGATGTCGGCCTCGTCGAGCTTGGGCCCCGACTGCTCCTCCACGTGACGCGCCAGCACCTTGGCCGCATTGGTGGCGCCGAGCTCGGGCACTGCCGCGGCCACCACCTCGGGGGCGCCTCCCCCGGCCGGCTCGGCCGGGAACGACTTGGCCCGCACAACGAAGATCCCGGGACCGGAGCCGGTGAAGCGGGCTTCGGCCACCTGGGCCCCGCCGAAGAGCCCGTGCTGCGACACCACGTCGTCGCCCTCGGCCCGCAGGCCGACCACGTTGGTGATGACGGGGAGGTCGAGGCGAGCCGACAGGCGCCCAGCGATGTCGCGGCCGTCGTAGGTGGTGGGCACGAGGATCACGTCCGGCCCGCCGCCGGCCTTCACCATGTCGGCGATGGCGGCCGCCACCGGGGCGCCGGGCAGGGCGTCACCCAGGTCACCTACGTCGTGCACCTTGGTGGCCCCGTAGTTGCCGAGCTCCGCCGCGGCCTTGGCCGTGTCGGGACCCCACGCCACGGCCTCGACCGTCGAGCCCATGGACCGGGCCTGGGTGAGCAGCTCGAGGGTCGAGCTGATGGGAGCCCCGCCCGACAATTCGGCGAGGACCCAGATCTTGTCGATCGACATGCGAAACGTCTCCTGGAGGTGTTGGCGGTTCGGGAACTACCGGCTCAGACGAGCTTCAACTGCTCGAGGAACCGGACGATCTGCTCATGGGCGTCGCCCTCGTCGACGACGATCTCTCCGGCCTTGCGCTCGTCGGCTGCGGCCACACCGGTGACCTCCTGACGCGACCCGGCGGCGCCGACCTGACCGGCGTCGAGTCCGAGGTCGGCGGCAGTGAGCTGGTCGACTGGCTTCGACTTGGCGGCCATGATGCCCTTGAACGACGGGTAGCGCGGCTCGACGACACCGGCGGTGACGGTCACCACGGCCGGCAGCGGGCACTCGACCTCGTCGTAGCCCGACTCGGTCTGCCGTTCGACCCGGACGCTGCCCGTGCCGACCGACACCTTCTTGGCGAAGGTCACGGAGGGAAAGCCGAGAAGCTCGGCCACCTGCACGGGCGTGGTCCCGGTGTAGCCGTCGGTCGACTCCGTGGCGGCGATGACCAGGTCGGGCTGGGCCCGTTCGATGGCCTTGGCCAATACCTTCGCCGTCGACAGGGCGTCGGAGCCCTTCAAGGCGTCGTCGCTCACCAAGATGGCCTTGGCCGCACCCATCGCCAGCGCAGTGCGCAAGCCGGAGGTCTCGCCGCCCGGGGCCATGGACACCAGGGTGACCTCGCCGCCCCCGGCCTGCTCGGCCAGTTGGAGCCCCATCTCGACGCCGTAGGCGTCCGAGTCGTCGAGGATCAACTTGCCCTCGCGGACGAGGGTCCTGGTCTCGGGATCCAGGGCCTGGGGGGCGGCCGGATCGGGGATCTGCTTGACACAGACGACGACGTTCATGGCGTCGATTGTTCCCGAGGATGCCCGCTGCGGACCAATCCGGTCAGCTCCGGCGCAGCACCTCCAACGCCTGGGCGACGTCGTCGGTGACGACGGCGTCAGCCCCCACCGCCGCAGCGCGCCGCAGGTCGTCGGGCTCGTTCACCGTCCAGGTCACCACCGTCAGGCCCCGGCCATGAGCCTCGGCCACCAACGTCTCGGTGAGCTGGCCGTGGAATGGGAGCAGCGTGGTGCACCCCAGCGCCTGGGCCTGCTCCAGGGCGGCGACGGCGTCGAGCGCCGGGTGCACGAGGAGCCCGGTGGCGAGCCCTGGCACCGCGGCGCGGACGGTGGCCAGGGCGTCAGGCCAGAACGACGAGACGAGCGTGGCGGCGGGAGCGTCGGGTCGGGCGAGGCTGGCCGAAACCAGCTCGGCTGTCGCCCGCGCCACCCCGTGATCGGGGTCCGGGGTGGCCTCGGCCGGCGACATCTTGATCTCGACGTCGACGACCTTGCCGGCGCAGGCGACCAGCGCAGCGACCAAGGTGGGCACCTCGGCCGGGAGGTCGGCCGCGTCGAGGCCGGCCACGGCCCGGCCGTCGGGCAGGTCCGGGTCGTGGTGGACGACCGCCACCGCGTCGGCCGTGAGGCGCACGTCGAGCTCCACGCCGTCGGCACCGGCGCGCAGCCCGTCGGCGAAGGCGGCCAGGCTGTTCTCGGGGTGGGGGCCCCGGCCCCCGCGGTGAGCCAGGACCCCCGGCGGGTCCCCCGGTCCGCGCCTCGGCCAAGGCAGGGAGCCGGGGCCTCCCTGTTCGCTTACTCTCATGGGGTTCCAGTGCCTTTCCTGTCCTTGTGGCCGGCCGGCGGGGCCACGGCCGGCTCGGCTCCGGCCGGGAAAATCAAGGCGCGAAACTGCTTGCGACGGTGAGCGCTTGGGAGTACGTTCACGAAGTACAACCGGTTCCTCCCGACGGTCAACCGACGTGGCCAGTCATGTGAACCGGATCACAAAGGGCGCCGGTCGCGCCTGTTGCAGGGTACCGGAGGAGCATCGTGGCACTCATGTGGAACCGGTCGGTCGAGTGGGACGCCGACGACTGGCGGAAGCTCGCTTCCTGTCGGCATACCGAGCCCGACCTTTTCTTCCCTGTTGGCACCACCGGGCCCGCCGTCGACCAGATCGAGGCGGCCAAGCGTGTGTGCAACTCCTGTGAGGTCATCGAGCCGTGCCTGGAGTTCGCCCTGGCCACCAACCAGGAGTCGGGTGTGTGGGGCGGGACCTCCGAGGAGGAGCGCCGCAAGCTGCGCAAGGCGTGGCTGGCCGCCCGTCGCCGGGCTTCATGACCATCTGAACCGACCGGTTTCCGCAGGCCCCGGTGCACGCCGGGGCCTTTTCGCGTGTCCGGTTCGGGAATCGTGCCCGATTTCGGGGAATTTTGATGCCGTCGTGGGTATAGAGGGCGATCGTGACGATCGCCACGATCGTCACGATCCTCGATGCGGCCAGGCTGGCGCCGGCAAGGGGTGGACTGCATGGCTGAGCGCGAGCGGAGGTGGTGGCGCGTGCGGTGGTTCGACCGCTCCGTCCGCTCCACTGCGCTGGCCGTGGTCCTGGCCCCCATCGCCGTGCTCGGCGCGGCGGCCGCCGCGGCCGCCTGGCTGACCGGCGACGGCACCATCCGGGCATTGGAGCTCGGCGCCCTCCTCGGCGCACTCGGAGTGGGCCTGGCGCTGTGGCAGTTGCTCGGGGCCCGGCTCGACGACGCCGCGGCGCAGATGCGAGCCCATGCCGAGGACCGTGACCAGGCCCGGAAGGCCGCCGAAGACCGCCGGTCGATGCTCGAGTCGATCTTCCACGCCTCGCCCGACGCCATCGTGGTGCGCGACGCGCAGGGCCGGGTGGTGCTGGCCAGTTCGGCGCTGGCCGGCTTCGCCGAGGGCGGCCAGCGATCGGCCCCGCTGGCGGCCGAGCAACTGGTCGACGCCGCCTACCGCCAGGGCCGGCTCGGACGCCAGGACCGCCTGGCGCTCGACCAGCTCGTCCATCGCTGCCAAACCGGGGAGCACTACCTCGAGCCGGTGGTCACGACGGGCCGACCCCGCCCGGGCCGCAGTGGCATGCGCACCTTCGAGACGCGGGCGCGCCCGGTGTTCGACTCGCGCGGCGCCGTCATCGGTACGGTCACCGTGTCGCGCGACATCACCGGCCGCGTCGAGCTCGAACGCCGCCTGCGCCAGGCCACCGCCGCGGCCGAGCGCTCGAGCGAGGCCAAGAGCCAGTTCCTGTCGCGCATGAGCCACGAGCTGCGCACCCCGCTCAACGCCGTGCTCGGATTCGCCCAATTGCTCGAGCTGGACGAGCTCACCGACCACCAGCGCGACGGGATCGGACACATCCAACGGGCGGGCCACCATCTGCTCTCGCTCATCAACGAGGTGCTCGACATCGCGCGCATCGAGGCTGGGCAGCTCACGGTGACGACCGAGCCAGTGCCCGTGCGCGACCTGCTGGACGAGGCCACCGCGCTGTTGACTCCCATGGCCGAGACGGCGGCGGTGCACCTGATGGTCGACCCCGGCGGCGACGCCGCGTGGGCCGTGCGGGCGGACCGCCAGCGCCTGCTGCAGATCCTGCTCAACCTGGGTTCGAACGCGGTGAAGTACAACGAAACGGGCGGCACCGTCGCCTTCCGCGCCGCGCCCGCCGGCGACGGGCGACTACGCCTGTCGGTGCACGACACCGGCCCCGGCATCCCCCCCGATCGCCAGGACGAGCTCTTCGTCCCCTTCTCCCGCCTCGGCGCCGAGCGCTCCGGCGTGGAGGGGACCGGCGTGGGCTTGGCCCTCTCCAAACAGCTGGCCGAAGTCATGGGCGGGTCGATCGGCGTCGAATCAGCGCCCGGGCAGGGGTCGATGTTCTTCGTCGACCTCCTTCCCGTCGACCGTGCTGCGGCCGACCGTGCTGCGGCCGACCGTGGCGCCGACGGAGCCGCTTCGCTCCCGAAGCCGGCGGTAGCCGGGAACTGGAGCCACCCCCTCCCGAGGGCGCCGGGCCGGTCGGCGGGCCCGGGTCCGAGCGGCGACCCGGCCGTCCTCACGGTGCTCCAGGTCGAGGACGACCCGTCGAACGCCTCCCTGGTGGCCCAGGTCCTGGCCCGCCGCCCCGCCGTCCGCCTGCTCACGGCCCCCGATGCCCGGTCCGGACTGGACCTGGCCTGCCGGCACCGGCCCGATCTGGCCCTCCTGGACCTGAACCTGCCCGACACTCCGGGTGACCAGCTGCTGGCCCGGATCAAGGCCGAGCCCGAATTGGCCGACATGAAGATCGTGGTGGTGAGCGCCGATGCCACGCCGGGCCGGATCCGGCAGCTGCTGGACCTCGAGGTCGACGGGTACCTGACCAAGCCCGTCGGGGTCGAGGCCTTGCTCCGCCTGGTCGATGACCAGGTCGGACGACACGCGGGCCGCCTCGGATGACTGTTCGCGCAACCGGACCGGACTGGCCCGGGGACATCGACCAGACAGCTGCCTCGGCAGTCCAAGATGGTGGTGGATCGGATTCGCCCCCCAGGCGACACACGGTGGGCGCCACCGGCCGAAGGGGCCGGACTACGACGATGCGGGTAGAGGTGCGTGGCAACGGCCAGCGCTGGCTGGCGGCGGGGACCACAGGGAGGCTCCAATGGTGACCATGGTCGAGGATGACCACACGGTGCTCGTCGCGGAGGACGACCCGGCGAGCCGTACGGCGACCCGGCTGTTCCTCCAGCGCGTCGGGTACCACGTGGGCGAGGCGGCGGACGGACCGGCCACCCTGCGTGAAGCGAGCATGGGTCGCTACGACCTGGTCGTGCTCGACCTGGGTCTCCCCGGGCTCGATGGCGAGGAGGTCCTGGCCCGCTTGCGCCGCGACAGCTCGCTCCCGGTGATCGTGCTGACCGGCCGTTCCGAAGAGGCCGAGCGGGTCCGGGTGCTCGACCTGGGGGCCGACGACTACGTGGTCAAGCCCTGCTCGCTGCCCGAGCTCGAGGCTCGCATCCGCGCCGTGCTGCGCCGTGGCCAGCAGGCACCCAGCACCTCGCGCATCGAGCACCCCGGCTTGGTGGTCGACCGCTCGGCGCACCGGGTCGAGGTCGACGGCAAGCAGGTGGAGCTCACGCCCAAGGAGTTCGACCTCCTGGCCTTCCTGGCCGGCGCACCGGACCAGGTGTTCAGCCGGGAGGAGCTGCTCGAGCACGTGTGGGGGTCGACCCAGGAGTGGCAGGACCCGGCCACCGTGACCGAGCACGTGCGGCGGCTGCGGCTCAAGCTCGAGCCCGACCCGGCCACCCCGCGCTGGCTGCACACCGTGCGGGGCATCGGCTACCGCTTCTCCGCCGCCTAGCCCGTCCGCTCAGCGGGCGATTGGCCCGCTCGCCGTGCGCAACGGCACGTCGAGGGTCACCACGGTGCCTCCGTCGCTGCGCATCTCGATCATCCCGGCCAGCTGGCTGGTGACCAGATCGCGCACGATCGACAGCCCCAGGCTGGTGGTGTGCTCGATGTCGAACCCCGGCGGCAGGCCGCACCCGTCGTCGCGCACTTCGATGGAGAGCCCGTAGCCGTCGTTGGACAGCGACAGGTCGACATGGCCGGTCGCGTCTCCCCTCCGTGCGTCCTCGGGACCCGCCGCGCCGAACGCGTGCTCCACGGCGTTCTGCAGCAGTTCGGCCAGCACCACGGCGAGCGGGGTGGCGACATCGGCGGGTACCTCGCCCAAGTCGCCCCCGACGCGGAACTCCACCCCCTGGCCCGACACCACCGAGTCCTCGGCCATCCGCACCAGCGACCGCACGATCTCGTCGAAGGGGACCTGGTCCCCCGGCTCACGCGACAGGATCTCGTGCACCAGGGCGATGGAACGGACCCGCCGCTCGGCCTCCCGCAGTGCTTCCCGGCCCTTGCCCGGCTCGACCCGCCGGGCCTGGAGCCGCAGCAGCGACGAGATGGTCTGCAGGTTGTTCTTCACCCGGTGG
>DATGGF010000576.1:0-5461 GCA_035308625.1 Acidimicrobiales bacterium
TCGCCGCGGTGAGTTGGTACTGGGGCTGCGAGCAGTTCGCCGGCGGGGCGACAGGCGGGTGGGCGCCCTTCACCGCCTGGTACGGAGTGGCGAAGCAGAGCACAGGCCGGAACTGGAGCTGTGCCGTCTCACCGATCAGCCCGATGACGTACCCCGGGTTCTTGATACCCGGTAGCTGCACCACCACATTTCCGCCTTGGGACTCGACCGTCGCTCCTGACACACCGGCGGCGTCCACGCGGTCGCGGATGATGTTGATGGTGGTGTTCATCTGGTCGGTGTTGATGGCGTGAGCCGGCCGGTAGACGACCTCCGACCCGCCGGCCAGGTCGAGGCCCAGCTTGGGCGACCACCCCGCGGCCAGGCTGGCGCCGAAGGCCACCAAGGCGATGCCCACGGTCACCAACAGGCTGACGACCAGGGGCCGGCGCTTCACTCAGCCGACCCTTCGTCGCGGTGCCCGGAGTCGTCGTCGGGTTCCTTTCCGTCGCCGGGCTCGATCTCTGCGTGGGACGCCTCGTCGTGGTCGTGGTCGGGCTCGGCCTCGTACTCCTCCCGGTCCGGCCCGAGACGCCGGGCGATGGTGGAGCGCAGGATGGTCAGCCGGGTCCCGGGAGCCGTCTCGATGGTCACCCGGTCGGCCTCGACGTCGAGCACCGTGCCGAAGATCCCCGCGCCGGTGAGCACCTCGTCACCGGGCCCGACCTCGGTGAGCGTCTCCCGTTGGCGGCGAGCAGCTTGGGACCGGGGGCGCAGGAAGAGGAAGTAGGCGGCCGCGAAGATGACGACGAGGAAGATGAGCGAGCCTGCCGCGCTGCCGGCGGAGGTCGTGTTCTTCGTACTGGCCGCCAGCACGACGGCGAGGGAGTACATGGAGAAGGAGGGCTCCGGGTCGGTCGTCCGAAGCGCCGACCTTAGTCCAGGGTCACCTTCGCCCTTCGGCCAGCCCGGATGTCCTCGGCCCGCCCTGGGCCCGAGCCGGGACCCGGGCGCCGTCCGCGCTCACCACAGCCGCGGCACCGAGCGAACGGCCTCGTCTCCGGGGTCCGCCACGCCGAGGTGGCTGAAGGCCTCGGGCATGGCCAGACGGCCTCGGGGGGTCCGCTGCAGGAGGCCCTGTTGCAACAGGAAGGGCTCGTACGCGTCCTCGATCGTCTCCGGCTCCTCCCCCACGCACTGCGCCAGTGTCACGAGGCCCACCGGCCGGCCGGAGAAGCGCACGCACAACGCCTCCAGGATGGCCCGGTCCACCTTGTCCAGGCCGCGCCGGTCGACGCCGAACAGCTCCAGGCCCTGTACGGCCAGGTCGGCCGTGATGGCGCCCTCGGCGCGAACCTCGACGTAGTCCCGTACCCGGCGCAGGAGCCGGTTGGCGATGCGCGGCGTGCCGCGCGACCGTGTCGCGATCTGGCGGGCGCCTTCGGAGTCCACGGCGACGTCGAGGATCCCTGCGGCGCGCAACACGATGCCGGCCAGCGAGTCCGCGTCATACAGGTCGAGCCGCCCCACGAAGCCGAAGCGGTCACGCAATGGCCCGGTGAGCAACCCGGTGCGGGTGGTGGCGCCGATCAGGGTGAAATGCGGCAGGTCGAGCCGGATCGAGCGCGCCGTGGGGCCCTTGCCGATGAGGATGTCGAGCTGGAAGTCCTCCATGACCGGGTAGAGCACTTCCTCAACCGGCCTCGACAAGCGGTGGATCTCGTCGATGAAGAGGACGTCGCCCGGCTGGAGATCGGTGAGGATGGCGGCCAGGTCGCCGCTGCGCACCAAGGCGGGGCCCGAGGTGACGCGCAGGCCGACCCCCATCTCGGAGGCGACGATGCCGGCCAGGGTCGTCTTGCCCAGGCCGGGCGGGCCCGCGAAGAGCAAATGGTCGACCGGTTGTCCTCGGCGCCGCGCCGCCTCCAGAACGATGTGCAGGTGCTCGGTCAGCTGCGGCTGGCCCAGGAACTCCGAGAGCAGCCGTGGGCGCAGGCGCGCCTCGTCGGCCAGCTCGGCCGGATCGGCTGACGGGTCTACCGGACGCAACGGGCCGGGATCGTCCCGGTCGATCGGCGGCCCGTCCGGAGCGAGCAACTCGCGCCGGCCGCTCATCTCACCGCGGCCAGTTCGCGTAACGCCTGGCGCAGCAGGTCCTCGACGGCGCCGTCAGCTGGCACCCCCGACAGCGCGTGGCGGATCTCGTCAGGGGCATAGCCGAGCTCGACCAAGGCCGCCCGCACCTCCTGCCGAGGCTCGGCATCACCAGCCGAGGATCCGGGGACCCCGGCGGCGACGTCGGCGGCCACGGCCAGCCGGGTGCGGAGGTCGATGACGAGGCGGGCCGCCGTCTTGCGGCCGACACCCGGGACCGTGCACAGGCTGTCGAGGTCTTCCTCGAGCACGGCCCGCACCAGGTCGGGCGGGCTCAGCATCGAGAGCACGGCCAGGGCCAGCGCGGGGCCCACCCCGTGGGCGGAGAGCAGCGCCTCGAAACACCGACGTTGTTCGGCGTCGGCGAAGCCATAGAGCACGATGGCGTCCTCGCGCACGTGCGTGTGCACGTGCAGGGCCAGCTCGTCGCCCACCCCGCCGGATGCCGCCAGCACCGGCGCGGGCACGCTCACGCGATAGCCCACTCCTCCGACGTCGAGCAGCAGCTCGCCGTCGGCCATGCGCCCGAGCAGTCGCCCCTTCAGCCAACCGATCACGACGACGCTCCGCTGCGGGCCATGGCTCTGTCCGTGGCCCGGCGCAGTCCGGCCGAATTGAGATGGCACACGGCCAGAGCCAGGGCATCGGCGACGTCGGGCGGGCGAGGGGGCTCGGGCAGGCCCAACACCGAGGCCACCATGCGCTGCACCTGCTCCTTGGTGGCGGCCCCGTAGCCGACCACGGCCATCTTCACCTCGTTGGCCGTGTACTGGGCGATGTCGTAGCCGGCGGTGGCCGCAGCCAGCAGCGCCACCCCCGCGGCCTGGCCGGTGGCCATGGCCGTCCGGGCATTGGTCTGGAAGAACACTCGCTCCACCACCACCGTGTCCGGCCGGAGCTCCGCCAGCAGGGCCTCGAGGTCCTGGTGCAGGAGCCGAAGGCGCTCGGGGAGGGCCAAGCTCGGCTCGGTGGCCAGGATCCCGCCCGCCTCGGTCGAGAGCCGGCTTCCTTGGCGGGCCACCAGCCCGTAGCCGCAGCGCGAGAGCCCGGGGTCGATGCCGAGCACGAACATGCGTTCGACCCTACCAACGGGGACAGGTCACCTGGTGGACCCGAGTCGGGTCCGCCCTGGGCCGGCGGAGACCCCGGCCGGCGGCGCTCTCAGTCGGCTGTGGCGGCGGCGAGGATCTCTTCGGGGATGTCGAAGTTCGACCAGACGCTCTGGACGTCGTCGAGGTCGTCGAGCGCCTCGAGCAGACGGAGCACCCGCTTGGCTTCACCCTCTTCGGCCACCGGCACGGTGGTGGTCGCCACCATGGCCAGTTCGGCCGACTCCGGAGTCATGCCCGCGCTGTCGAGCGCATCGCGCACGGCGGCGAGGTCGGTCGGAGCCGTGGTGAGCACCCAGCGGTCGCCTTCGTCGGCCAGGTCCTCGGCGCCGGCGTCGAGCGCCACTTCCATGATCGCGTCCTCGTCGAGTGAGCGAGAAAGCTCGATCTGACCCTTGCGGGCGAACTGCCACGACACGGCACCGGGTTCGGCCGTCGAGCCTCCGCTGCGGGAGAAGACGTTGCGGATCTCGGCGCCGGTGCGGTTGCGGTTGTCGCTCAGGCACTCCACGATCACGGCCACGCCACCGGGCGCGTACCCCTCGTAGGTGATCGCCTCGTAGCGCACGCCCTCGAGGTCGCCGGTGCCCCGTTTGATGGCCCGCTCAATGGTGTCCATCGGCACCGAGGCCGATCGGGCCTTGTCGAACATGGTGCGCAACGTGGCATTGGCCGTGAGGTCGCCTCCGCCCTCGCGGGCGGCTACCTCGAGCTGGCGGATGAGTTTGGCGAACACCTTCGCCCTGACCTTGTCCACCGCGGCCTTGCGGTGTTTCGTGGTCGCCCACTTCGAATGGCCTGACATCTCCTACCGTCCTCTCTGGTCGACCATGCCGAGGAACATCCGGTGCAGCCGCCGGTCGTCGGTCAGCTCAGGGTGGAAGGCCGAGACCAGCACGGGCCCCTGGCGGCACACCACCGGAGTGCTCGGGGTGACACCGTCCGGCCCGATGCCTTCGGGCGCGGCGACCTCGGCCAGCACCTCGACCTCATCCCCCACACCCGCGACCAACGGCGCCCGGATGAAGACGGCGTGCATCGGGCCTCCGTCGATCCCTCGCACGTCGAGGTCGCATTCGAACGAATCGAGCTGCCGGCCAAACCCGTTACGACGCACCGAGATGTCGATGGCGCCGTAGGACCGCTGATCGGCTCGACCGTCGGCCACCGAAGCGGCCAACAGGATCATCCCCGCGCACGTGCCGAAGGCGGGAAGACCGGCTCCGATCTCCTTGCCCAGCGGATCGGCGAGTCCCGACGACTCGAGGAGCATCGACATGGTCGTCGACTCGCCTCCGGGCAGGACGATGCCGTCGAGGCCGGTCAGCTCGTCGGGCCGGCGGACCGGCATCGGTGTGGCGGCGAGGTCAGAGAGCGCGGCGACGTGTTCCGCAACGTCGCCCTGCAGCGCGAGCACACCGATGCGCACCTGGGGGCACCTCGTCGACGCGCACGGCTGCCCTACCAGCCGCGCTCGGCCAGTCGCTGGTCGAGCTCACCCACTTCGAGACCGGGCATGGCCCCGCCGAGGCCGCGGCTCACCTTGGCCACGATGGCCGCGTCGTTGTAATGCGTGGTCGCCTCGACGATGGCGCGGGCCCGGCGGGCCGGGTCTTCACTCTTGAAGATGCCCGAGCCGACGAAGACGGCTTCGGCGCCGAGCTGCATCACCAGCGCGGCGTCGGCCGGCGTGGCGATTCCCCCGGCACAGAAGAGCGGCACGGGAAGCCGGCCCGTCTCCGCCACCTCGGTCACCAGGTCGATGGGCGCTGCCAATTCCTTCGCTCGCGCGTAACGTTCGGCCGCGTCCGCCTGGGTCAGGGCGCGGATGGAGCCGAGGATGGAGCGGAGATGGCGCACCGCCTCCACGATGTTGCCGGTGCCGGCCTCGCCCTTGGAGCGGATGAGCGCCGCACCCTCGGAAATCCGCCGCAGCGCCTCGCCCAGTGACGTGGCCCCGCACACGAAGGGGATCTTGAAGGCCCACTTGTCGATGTGGTGCGCCTCGTCGGCCGGCGTGAGGACCTCGGACTCGTCGACGTAGTCCACGCCGAGGGCCTCGAGCACCTGGGCCTCGGCGAAGTGGCCGATCCGCGCCTTGGCCATCACCGGAATCGTGACCGAGTCCTGGATTCCCTTGATCATCTCGGGATCGGACATCCGCGCGACGCCGCCGTCACGCCGGATGTCGGCCGGGACGCGTTCAAGCGCCATCACCG
>DATGGF010000577.1:0-2907 GCA_035308625.1 Acidimicrobiales bacterium
TGCGGTCGGTGCAGACGGTGATCGAGGACCGGGCCATCCCGGTGGCGCTCGGCGCGCAGCATTGCCACAGCCAGGACCAGGGGGCGTTCACCGGTGAGGTGGCGCCGCCCATGCTGGCGCGCATCGGGGTCCGCTACGTCATCGTGGGCCATTCCGAGCGCCGACAGTTGTTCGGCCAGACCGACGCCGAAGTCGCGGCCACGCTGCGGGCGGTGATCAAGCACGGCATGGTGCCCATCGTCTGTGTCGGCGAGACGGAAGAGGAGCGGGCCGACGGCGTGACCGAGGAACGGCTGCGCGACCAGACCACTGCCGCGCTCAAGGGACTGCTGGCCCAGCAGGTCGCCGCACTGGTGCTGGCCTACGAGCCCATCTGGGCCATCGGGACGGGGAACACCGCGACCCCCGACGACGCCCAGGACGCCTGTGCCCACATCCGCTCGGTGGTCACTGGCCTCGCCGACACCGACGCCGCCGGGGCGGTGCGCATCCAGTACGGCGGCTCGGTGCGGCCCGAGCTCACCGCCGAGCTCATGGCCCGGCCCGACGTGGACGGGCTGCTGGTGGGTGGGGCCAGTCTGGAGGCGACGTCGTTTGCCGCCATCGTGAAAGCGGCCGCGGGCTCGTGATCGGGGCGCTTTGCTAGCATTCCGGGGTCCATAGGGCCCCGGGAGGACCTGTCCGTGCTGACCACCGCCATCCTCGTGATCCACATCCTGGTGTCGGCCACCCTCGTCTTCCTCATCCTCCTGCATTCGGGCAAGGGGGGCGGTCTGTCCGACATGTTCGGCGGGTCCGTCGGGCAGGCAGCTGCCGGGTCGACCGCAGTGGAGAAGAACCTCGACCGCATCACCATCACGGTGGCCATCATCTTCGCCTTCACCACGCTGACCCTGGCCCTGCGCCTGCAGTGACGCCCGGCCCCCGGGGGCGCCGGGGCGCGGCCGGCGCCGCGCTGCTCATCGCCGTCGTCGGGGCGGGGTGTGTGACGACCAAGGACCAGGGCCTGCCCCCGGCGGGCAAGAGCGCCACGACGGCCATGCCCTTGGTGGCACAAGACGGGGGTTCGGCCACGTTGGCCGTCGACTCGGTGCCGACCACCCTCAACGACCACACCGTGGCCGGCGATGATGCGGTCACCCGCGCCGTGTGCAGCCTGGTGTGGCCCCAGGTCTTCCAGGTGGGACCGGGGATGGCGCCCGTCCTCGACACCACGGTGATGCAGAGCGCCGAAGTCGTGAGCGTCAATCCCCAAACGGTCGTCTACCAGATCGACCCAAAGGCGACATGGTCGGACGGGACGCCGGTGACCGCCCAGGACTTCGTCTACCAGTGGCTGTCGCAGTCGGGACCGGGCCGCGACATCGACGGCACCCCGGACTCGGTGGCCGCGCCGGCCGGGTACGGTGACATCGCCTCTGTGACCGGGTCCAACAACGGCAAGACGGTCACTGTCGTGTTCCAGACGCCCTTCGCCGACTGGGCCTCACTGTTCGACGATCTCCTGCCCGCGCACGTGGCGGAGCGGGTGGGGTGGAACACCGGCTTCGACCGATTCGACCCGGCTTCGCTGGTGTCGGCCGGCCCGTTCGTGGTCAAGTCATGGGCCCCGGGCGTGGAGCTCACGCTGGGGCGGAACCCGCACTGGTGGGGGACGCCGGCGCGCCTGGACCAAGTGGTGTTGCGGGCGGTGACGGGTGCGCCGGCCATGGCCGCAGCGTTGCGGGCCGGCGCGGCCACCGTGGTGTATCCCGGTGCCTTCGACGCGACCTTCGAGGCGCAGGTCTCCTCGTCGCCGATCCTGCAGAGCGCCACCAACTTGGGCACCACGATGTTGCAGCTCGTCTTCAATACCCGGCGGGACCCTGTGGACGTGCCCTCGGTGCGTCAGGGCATCGCGCATCTCATCGACCGGGCTTCGTTGGTGACGTCGCAGGTGCAGCCCCTGGACCCGATCGTCTGGGAGGACAACAACCACTTGTTCGCCAACGCCGGGCCCTGGTACGCGGACGATGCGTCCGGATACGTGGAACCAGACCCGGTCAACGGCACCCGGCTGCTCGGCGCAGGAGGTTTCGTCCTCGATTCCCACGGCATCTGGACGGCGAAGGGGGCGCCGGTGGCGCTCCAGCTGGTGTGGGCAGCAGACGACCCGTGGTCGGCATTGGTGGCGCCGGCCCTGGCTGCGCAGTTGGTATCGGCTGGCTTCACGGTGACGAGCCTGCCGACGACCGTGGCGCAACTCGAAGGGAGTGTCCTGCCCAAGGGCGCCTTCGACCTGGCACTGGCCCCGCAGGAGACGAGCATCTATCCGAGCACCTTGGCGGCCTCTTTCGGCGTGCCCCAAGGGGCGCCCGCCGCTGCGGTGCGCGACTGGTCGGGCTACGACGACCCCAAGCTCGACGCCCTGTTCGCGCAGGCCTCCGCCCAACTGGCCGTCGACCAGGAGAGGGGCCTCTACCAGCAGATCGATTCGGCCCTGTGGTCCGCCATGCCGACGTTGCCGCTCTTCGCCGAGCCGACGGCGTTGGCATGGAGTGCCTCGCTGACTGGCGTCCACGACGACCCCGGCGGGCTCGGACCGTTGTGGAGCGCGACGCGCTGGGCGTTGCTAGCGCCTGCGCCACCCCGGAGTCATGCTGCCCGACACGGGACAGTGGGTTAAGGGGGGCGCGCTACCATGACCGGCGGTTGCCGTCTTGACGGCTCCGTCCACGTCGGAGTGGCGGAATAGGCAGACGCGCCAGCTTGAGGGGCTGGTGCCCTCAGGGGCGTGCGGGTTCAAGTCCCGCCTCCGACACCAATATTCTCCGGTACCTTGAGTCCGACCTCGGAAAGCAAGACGATTATCGCCGGACTGCCGACCACTTTGACCTCTAAGTGATCGGGGATAACCTTGATCCATTC
>DATGGF010000578.1:0-1602 GCA_035308625.1 Acidimicrobiales bacterium
CGTATCCACAGAGCAGACCGCCTTTCGATCGGCCCTCGACGTGGTGGCGGTGGTGGAGCCCCGGGTGGCCGCCTCCATCGAGGCCGAGCTGACCAGCCAGCGCCGCCAGCTAAAGTTGATCGCCTCGGAGAACTACGCCTCCCCGGCGGTCCTGCTGGCGATGGGCAACTGGATGTCCGACAAGTACGCCGAAGGCGTGCCCGGTCGACGGATGTACGCCGGGTGTGAACAGGTCGACCAGATCGAGCGCATCGCCGTTGAGCACGCAATGGCCCTGTTCGGTGCCGACCACGCCTACGTCCAACCCCACTCGGGCATCGACGCCAACCTGGTCGCCTTCTGGGCGATACTGTCCCGCCGAGTCGAGCGTCCCTTCCTCGACGCCGCCGGGGTTGGCCACGTCAACGAACTGTCCTCCGATGCCTGGCAGGAGCTGCGCCGCCAGCTCGGCGCCCAGCGGATGATCGGCATGTCCCTCGACGCCGGAGGGCATCTGACCCACGGGTTCCGCCCCAACATCTCGGGCAAGATGTTCGATCAGGCCAGCTACGGCGTCGACCTGGCGACCGGGCTTATCGACTACGACGCCGTCCGGGCCCTGGCACACCAGTTCCGGCCCCTCATCCTCCTGGCCGGCTACTCCGCCTATCCCCGCAACCCCAACTTCCGGGCGCTGCGTGAGATCGCCGAGGAGGTCGACGCCACCCTCATGGTCGATATGGCGCACTTCGCCGGCCTCGTGGCCGGCAAGGTCCTCACCGGTGACCTCGACCCCGTTCCCCACGCCCACGTCGTGACCACTACGACCCACAAATCCCTACGCGGACCGCGCGGCGGCATGGTCCTGGCCACGGCGGACTACGCCGAGTTCGTAGACCGGGGATGTCCCATGGTGCTCGGCGGACCTCTTCCCCACGTCATGGCGGCCAAGGCGGTGGCCCTGGCCGAGGCCCGACAGCCCGCCTTTGCCGATTACGCCCGGTCCATCGTGACCAACGCCCAGGCGCTCGCCGATGGCCTCGCCCGGCGCGGTGCGTGCTTGGTCACCGGCGGCACCGACAACCACATCGTGCTCATCGACGTCGCCGACACCGTGGGGCTCACCGGGCGCCAAGCCGAAGCGGCCCTCCAGGATGCCGGCGTGGTGACCAACCGCAACTCGATACCGGCCGATGCCCACGGCGCCTGGTACACCTCGGGCATCCGCTTAGGGACGCCCGCCCTGACCACGCTGGGTTGTGGGCCAGCCGAGATGGACGAGATCGCCGACATCATCACAACCGCGCTGCGGGCCACCACGGCCGCCCCGGCACCATCTGGGGTCTCCCAGGCCCGCTATATCCTCGACAACCGCGTCGCGGCTGCATGCCGGAACCGCTGCGCCGACATCCTTGGCCGGTTCCCCTTATATCCCCACGTCCAGCTCTAGGTCCCGGTTCGTCAGTGGTACATGCACCTCGAATATCGACAGACCCCGACACCTCCTTCTCGCGAGCGCTCATAACAGCTGATTCTGGACCCAAGGTGTATTTGTGGACCGCCCTGGAAGTGCCGTTCCTTCACACCCCCGTCCGAGGGTTACCCGAGCCAAAACGACGGCCC
>DATGGF010000579.1:0-3417 GCA_035308625.1 Acidimicrobiales bacterium
TGCAGGTCGCGGAAGGCGCCGTAGTCCGACACCACATCGAAGCGGTAGTCCGTCCGCTCCAGCGCCCGCCCCGGCCGGTGCCGCCGGTTGGCTCGTTCCCCCATGTAGGCCCGGGCCAGCGCCCGCCGTTCCTCGGCTCCGAGCGACCGGATGCGGCGCAACACCTCGTCGTCGGGCAGGTTGGTGAAGGGCTGGGCCATGGCGGCCAGCACCTTGTCCTCCCCGTCGGGGTCGAAATCGACCAGTCGCACCGAAGCGTGGGGCACCGCCGGACCGTCGTGGCGGTCGGGCCACAGGCGACCCACCATCTCGTCCGTCTGCGACCGGGTGGTGGCCAGGTACCGGGCCCAGGCTCCCCCGCGCTCGTCGATGTCGACGCGCTGGAGGAACGAAGGGATCACCTTGCGCAGCTCCTCGAGCATCATCTCCGCGTAGCGGCGCGCCTCGGGGAGCGGGTGCAGGCGCATGCGCAGCAGGAGCAGCTCGTAGGACTGCCCGGTGCCGTAGATGCCGACGTTGGACAGCGACCCCGCCGGCAACAGCCCCCGCAACGCGTCGAGCGCCTTGGCCCGGATGGACTGGCGGTGGACGAAGTCGGAGTCGCCCGGTTGTTGCGGGTACCGACGGGCCAGATCGGCCTGGACCTCGGGGAGCAGCGCGGCGTAGGCGTCGAACATGCGGTCCATGTCGCCGACGTAGCGGGCGCCGAGGGGAGACTCGAGCACCTCGGGGTCGCGGTAGTAGCGGTACTGCCCGCTGGGCAAGCGGTTGTCGTAGGCGATGTACCGGGTCGACTGCTCGAGGTACGCCATGAGCCGGCCCCACTCGAGCACCTTGGTGAGGATGTTGGACGCCTGCTCGCAGGCCAGATGGACGCCGCCGAGCTGGGCCACCGAATCGTCGCCGTACTCGAAGAACACTCGCTCGTAGAGCTCCTCGGCCCGGCGCAACCCCACGGTGGCGTCGATGCCGGCGTCGCCGCTCACGTCGAGGTCGCCCACGAACTCGTCGAGGAAGAGCCGCCGCAGGCTCTTGGGCGAGCGCGAATAACGGGCGAACAACGCGCCCTTCACCACTTCGGGCAGGTTCACCAAGGCGAACACCGGCCCCTCGAGGTTGGTCACGTACCGACGAAGGATCTCCTCCTCATCGGGCGTGAAGCGCTCCTCGGCGTAGGGGAACATGCCCGGGCAACTTTACGACCGGCGGCCCGGCCCGGTCGCGGACCCTTCGGCCCCCAGAAGGGGCCCAGCCGAGGCGGCCACCACCCCCCGCTGCAGGCCGTCGGCGGCCGCCGCCGCGGCGCGCGCGGTAGCCGGCACCGGGGCCACCAGGGCCAGCTGGCGCAGCAGGTCCACCAGCTGTTTGGCGTTGCGGACGAAGTCCCCGGGAGCGAGCTCGGCCCGCTCCAGTACCGGCTCCAGCCGCTCCCCGCGCGCCCAGCGCAAGGCCACCTCCGCGAATCCGGCCGACGCCGGCCGCGTGCGCGGCAGGCGGTGCTCCTCCTCGTCGTCGCGCAGCCGCTCGCCGAGGTCCTCGAGCTGCCCCAGACGGGCCGCCAGCGCCCGCGGCGCGCCCCGTTCGGTTTGCCGCCCGCGCCCCGGTCGCACCTCGAACGTGCATCCCGAGACCACCCCGGCCAGGGCGGCGGGCTCGAGGTCGTCGAAGAGCCCGTCGGACAGCGCTTCGGCCACCAGCAGATCGGACTCGTGGTAGATCCGGGCCAGCAACTCCCCACGACCGGTCAGTGTCCACGCGCCGACGTCGACGTGACCCCAGCGCCCGAGCAGCGCCAGCGCCCGGTCGAGCCGCCGGCTCAACGCGTGATGGTGACGCCGGTCGAGGAATTGGGCGAACGACCGGTCGAGCACGTAGTGGGCCTGGTCGGCCGGGTACCGCCGCACCAGGTTGACGGCCAGGTTGTAGCTCGGGCGGAACGACGAACGCAGCTCCGGGGCGGGCGACGTGGCCAGCGCGGCCAGCTCGGCCAGCGACACGTGCTGGGTCCAGGGCACGACCGCGTGGCCGACCACGTCGAGGCCGCGCCGCCCGGCTCGCCCGGTCAGCTGGGCGTACTCCCCCGATGTGAGCCCGCTCCGCCCGTGCTCGCGGATCTTGGTCAGGCGCTCGATCACCACCGAGCGCGCCGGCATGTTGATCCCCAGCGCCAGGGTCTCGGTGGCGAAGACGACCTGGAGCAGCCCGGCCGAGAAGCAGTCCTCGACCGCCTCCCGGAAGGCGGGGATGAGACCGGCGTGATGCGGCGCCACGCCCGCCTCCAGACCGGCCGACCACGGGCCGTAGCCGAGGACGCGGAGCTCGTCGTCAGCCAGGCCCTCGGTGTGCTCCTCGCAGCGCCGGCGGATCTCGGCCCGCTGTTCGGCGTCGGTGAGGCGCACCCCGTCGGCCAGGCACTGGGCCACCGCGTCGTCACACGCGGCCCGGCTGAAGATGAACACGATGGCCGGGAGCATGTGCTGGGCACCGAGCTCATCGATGATCTCGGTACGCCGGGGGCTGGCCAGCCGGGCATGGCGCAGTCCCCCGGCCCGGTGGCGCAGCCGGGCCACGCGCTCGTCCAGCGCCTGGGCCCGGGGATGGAGCCGTCCGTTGTCGAGCAACGGCACCAGCTCCACGTCACGTGTGCCCTTCTCCGCCAAGGCCACGTGGTTGCGCAGCTCGACCGGCCGCGTCTCCTCCACCACCACCTGCACGGGACCGCGCACGCTCTCGATCCACGCCCCCAGCTCCGCCGCGTTCGACACCGTGGCCGACAGGCACACCAGGACCACCTCGGGCGGCAGGAGGATGATCACCTCCTCCCACACCGAGCCGCGATAGGGGTCCTGAAGGAAATGGACTTCGTCCAGCACCACCAGGTCCAGGCCCCCGAGCACCGCGGCACGGGCAAAGAGCATGTTGCGCAGCACCTCGGTGGTCATGACCACCACCGAGGCCTCGGGCTGGTGGGTCACGTCCCCGGTGAGCAAGCCCACGCGCCCCGCCCCGTAGGTGGCGGCCAGCTCGCCGTGCTTCTGGTTGGACAGAGCCTTGAGCGGCGTGGTGTAGAAGGCCTTGCCCCGTCCCGCCAGGGCGCGCGCCACCGCGTAGTCGGCCACCACCGTCTTGCCCGACCCGGTGGGCGCGGACACGAGCACCGAGCGCCCGGCGTCGAGCGCGTCGAAGGCCTCGAATTGGAACGGGTCGGGGACGAAGCCCAGACGGGCCAGGACCGCAGAGCGGACCTCGGCGTCAGGCGAGGGGCCGGGCGGCGCCCCGCCCACTAGGGACAGCCCACTTACCGGCGCAGGAGGCGGCCGAGGAGGATGGACAGCTCGTAGAACGCGTACAGCGGGATGGCCAGGGCCACCATGGAGAACGGGTCGCCGCTCGGGGTGATCACCGCGGCGACCACCA
>DATGGF010000580.1:0-3246 GCA_035308625.1 Acidimicrobiales bacterium
GATCCGCTTGAACGGAGCGATCCGGCCGGTCGAAGGGTGCCCGCCACTCGACAACGACACCATCCGCGACATGCTTTTCGGCGTCCTGCCCCAGACCCAGCGGGAGCGTTTCGAGGCCGAGAAGGAGCTCGACACCTCCCACTCGGTCAACGGCGTGGGCCGGTTCCGGCTGAACGTCTTCCAGCAGCGCGGGACGGTGGCCGGCGTGCTGCGGGCCATCCCGCACGAGATCCCGCCGTTCGAGAGCCTCGGCGTCCCGCAGTCGGTGCGGGCGTTCACCGAGCTCCGCCGCGGCCTGGTCCTCGTGACGGGGCCGACGGGATCGGGCAAGTCGACCACGCTGGCCTCGTTGGTGGACATCATCAACCGGAGCAAGCCGCTCCACATCATCACCATCGAGGACCCCATCGAGTTCCTCCACCAGCACAAGCGCTCGATCGTCAACCAGCGCGAGATCGGCCAGGACACCGCCTCGTTCTCCGAGGCCCTTCGCCGGGTGCTGCGTGAGGACCCCGACGTCATCCTCGTCGGTGAAATGCGCGACCTCGAGACGGTGTCGATGGCGCTCACCGCGGCCGAGACCGGTCACCTCGTCTTCGCCACCCTGCACACGCAGGATGCCCCGCAGACGATCGACCGGATCATCGACGTGTTCCCCACCAACCAGCAGGAGCAGGTGCGAACCATGTTGGCGGCGGCGCTGGAAGGCGTTGTCACACAACAGCTCGTTCCCAACGTCGACGGCACCAGCCGCCTGGCCTGTTGCGAGGTGATGATGTGCACCTCGGCCATCAGGAACCTGGTGCGCAGCAACAAGACGCACCAGATCTATTCCCTGATGCAGACCGGTGGCCAGTACGGGATGCAGACCATGGACCAGGCCCTGTCGCGCATGGTCCGTGAGCTGAAGATCTCCGAGGCCATCGCCTTCGACCGCTGTCGGAACGAAGAGGACCTCCGCAACCACCTCTCGCAGTAGGAGCCGGTTACCTCATGGCACTCACATTCGATTACAAGGTTCGCGACCGGGGGGGCAACCTGGTCTCAGGCCAGCTCGAGGGCGACAGCCTGACGCTGGTCGTGGCCAAGCTGCGCGAGATGGGCTACATGCCCATCGCGGTGACGCCCAAGTCGGGTGTCAACGTGCGGAAAGAGATCAACATCCCGGGATTCTCCAACCGGGTCAAGCTGGCCGAGGTGGCGGTGGCCACCCGGCAGCTGGCCACCATGGTGGAGTCCGGGCTGTCGGTGGTGCGGTCGCTGGGCATCCTGGCCAACCAGGTCGAGAACAAGGAGCTTGGGCGGGTCCTGGGCGAGGTGCGGATGGACGTGGAGCGCGGCTCCTCGTTGTCGGGCGCCTGCACCAAGCACCCCAAGGTCTTCAGCCGGCTGTTCGTGACCATGGTCCAGGCCGGCGAGGCGGGCGGCACCCTGGAGCAGGTCCTCTCCGACCTGGCCAACACCATGGAGAAGCAGGCGGCGCTGAACCGCAAGGTGCGGTCGGCCATGACCTACCCGGCCGTGGTCATGAGCGTCATGGTCGTCATCTTCCTGGCCCTGCTCATCTTCATCGTGCCGACCTTCAAGAAGCTCTTCGCTTCCCTGCATGCCTCCCTGCCGGCGCCGACACTGCTGATCATCAAGATCTCGAGCATCGTGCTGAGCCCGATGGCCGTGGTCGTGGTGGCCGTCATCGTCGGATCGGTGGTTGCCGTCCGGAAGTGGATCCAGACCGACAAGGGCCGGGCCAAGTGGGACGCGCTCAAGTTGCGGCCGCCCATCTTCGGACCGCTCATCCACAAGGTTGCGCTGGCTCGGTTCTCCGCCACCCTGGCGTCGCTGGTGACGTCGGGCGTGCCCATCCTCGAGTCGCTCGACATCGTGTCGGACACGTCGGGCAACCGGGTGGTATCGGACGTCCTTCAGGAGGCCAAGCAGGGCGTCCGTGAAGGGCGGTCGCTGGCCGACGTCCTGCACGAGCACGAAGACGTGATCCCATCCCTCGTCACCCAGATGATCGAGGTAGGTGAGCAGACCGGTGCCCTCGACGCCATGTTGGCCAAGGTGGCCCAGTTCTACGACGGCGAAGTCGAGAACACGGTCAACAACCTGACGGCGATGCTCGAACCACTTCTCACGGTGGTCATGGGCGGCGGCGTCGGCGTGATGGTCATCAGCATGTACCTCCCGATGTTCACATACATAAAGCACATTCCTCAGAGCTGACAGGAACGGTCACATGTCACAGGTAGTGGGGTTGGACATCGGCACCAGCGCCGTGCGCGCCGCCGAAATCGAGCTGAACGACCACGTCCCCGCCTTGGGGGCCTTCAGCCAGGTGGGTCTGCCACCGGGGACCATCGTCGACGGCGAGGTCCGCGACCAGACCGCCGTGGCCGACGCCCTGCGCCGGCTGTGGCAGAACGGCAAGTTCACGTCCAAGTCGGTCATCGTCGGCATCGCCGGGCTGCGGGCCATCACCCGCGAGCTCGACCTGCCCTGGGTGCCCGACAGCGAGGTGGACAGCGCGGTGCGCTTCCAGTCGGAGGAGGTCATCCCCTTCACACCCGACAAGACGCTCCTTTCCGCGCAGGTGTTGGCCGACAACACCAGCGAGGACGGCGTCAAGACCCGCCGCGTGCTCGTCGCCGCCGCCCACCGCGACCTGGTGGACGGGGTGGTGGGCGCAGTGGAGGAGGCCGGACTCGAGGTGCAGGGGGTGGACCTGGTCTCCTCCGCCCTGGTCCGGGCGCTCGTCGACCCGGCCCACATCTCCGACCAGCCCGAGGCCATCGTCAGTGTGGGCGCCGGGCTGACCGTGATCGTGGTCCACCAACAGGGGCGACCGCAGTTCGTCCGGACGGTGGGGACCGGGGGCCAGGTAGCCACCGACGCCATCAGCTCCGCCCTCGACCTGCCCGTCGCCGACGCCGAGGGACTGAAGCGCCGGCTCGAGGAAGAGGCGCCTCAGCTCACCGCGGCGCAGCGGGCGGTCGAGCCGGTTACCTCCGACCTGGTGTCGGAGATCCGCAACTCGATCCAGTACTTCTCCTCGCTCCCGGGCCGCTCTCCGGTGACCCGAATCCTGGTCACCGGGGGTGGGTCGCAGCTCAAGGGCTTCGCCCGCCAGCTCGAGGCCCGGGTGCACATCCCGGTGCTCCTGGTTTCCCCCATGGACCGCCTCGACCTATCCGGATTGGACCTGGACTCAGCCACCGCATCGGCGCTCAAGCCGGTGCTGGCCAC
>DATGGF010000581.1:0-1698 GCA_035308625.1 Acidimicrobiales bacterium
ACATATTTCGCTTCGTTCATCGAAGCATTCGACCTATTGTCACGGTGTCAAGTTCCGGTACCCGCTTGACGATCCGGCTCCGGCACCTCCTTGACATTGACGAGCTCAGGCGACCCGGTCCTTACGAGGCCGGCCGTGGGGCGTGGCGAATGCGCCGTGCTCCTTGGTGCGGTCGTGGCGGATGGCATGGACCCGAATGACCTTGCCATGGGCCGAGATCTGGACCGAGCCGGCCACAATGGCCACGCCGACGACCTGGCGGGCCCAGCTGCGACCAACCCGATAGCCGGCTCCGGCGAACGAGACCGTCCCGCCGCCATCGACCCGGCGGGTGACGGCGGTGCCCGTCGTCGGTGGACGCCATCGACCGGCGCGAGCGGCGCGCTGGGGAGTGGTTCCCTCCGTGGCACGGCGGCGTTCGGCGTGCGTGGCGACCAAGACCCCGGCGTGGAGGACCTCGACGAGCCCGGAGCGCACCACCACCTCGACGGGCTCCCCGGCGAAGGTCGCCCCCACCCGATAGCGAACGCCCCCGAGGCCGATCGAGCCGCGCTGGTCGACCCAGCGGCTCACGCCGGGCGGACGTTCGCCGAGGGGGGCCTCGTCGGCGATGTGTGGTGGCATCTCGAGGTCCGCCGCACGATGCTCGGCGGCGAGGGCGAAGCGCTCGGCCGGCGGGCGATCGCCCAGGGACTGGTGCGGCCGCGTGGTGTTGTACTCGTCGACCCATCGGTCGAGGGCACGCTGGAGGGCCGCCATGCTGTGGTGCACCCGGTCGTGATCGACCAAGAAGTCCGAGCGCATGGTCCGGTGGAAGCGCTCCACTTTCCCGGTCGTCGTTGGCGCATACGGGGCGGTGAGGAGATGGCGGATGCCGTTGTTGGCACAGATGCGGTCGAAGAGCACGGGTCCTGGTCCCTGGCCAAAACGCGCGGTGAAGACCTTGCCATTGTCAGTCAAGATCTGGTTCGGCACGCCGTGGGCCTCGAGTGCCCATTGCAACGCTTCGCACACCGGTCGTGCCGTGGCCCTGGCCACCACCCGGGCACAAACGCAAAATCGCGAGTGGTCGTCGACCCCAGTGACGACCTTGACCTCGGTGCCATCGGCGAGATGGAAGCGGCCGACGACGTCCATCTGCCAGAGCTCCATGGAGCGACTGCGCTCCCAGCGCTTGTAGTCGGCGCGCGAGCGTTTGCGTTGGGTCGGCTCGAGGAGGTGGTGGCGCACCAAGGTCCGATAGATCGAAGAACGTCCCGGCAGCGGCGCGAATCCTTCTCGGGCCAACTCCGTGCCGATCGAGCGCGGTCCCCATCTCGGGTGCTCACGGCGCAGTGCGACCACGCGGGCTTCGATCAGCGGTGCCATCTGGTGCGGACAGGTCTCAGGCTTCGAGCTCTTGTCGGCCAGCGCAGGCATGCCGCCATTGGCATAGCGACGAAGCCACGCGTGCACGCTCTGGCGGCTCACGCCGTTGCGCCGGGCCACGTCAGTCACGCTCATCCCGTCGAGGACGTCGATCACCGCCCGATAGCGCTGCTCCACCACCTTGAGCTCCACCAACACCGAGGGCCTCCTTCGGATCTGTCGACAGCCGCGTCAACAGCGAAGAAGGTGGCCACCGCCACGTGGTGGACCCTTCCAGGCACGAAGTGTCAACCAGGTACCGGAGCCAGTGTCGCCCAGGTACCGGAGCCG
>DATGGF010000582.1:0-8051 GCA_035308625.1 Acidimicrobiales bacterium
GGGGTTGCCGGCCGTCTCCGCCGAAATGACCCTCGCCGACCAGCAAGCCCACGAGCTGGCCGATCTCCGTGTCGGTCGGCATGTGGGCTCCTCTGGTCGGCCACAAAGGACGGCTCGAGAGCCCCGGAGCTCCCAGGAGCGGCCCTGTGGGGGTGTTTCACCGTAAGGTACCACGTGAAACCCGGCTGCTCGAGCGAAAGCTCGCCTTCCAGATGCCAAACATGACCGAAATCCCGTCCGGGAACCTTGACCCGGACTTCAGAGATGGGAAGTATGAGGACCCGTGATCTCCGTGCCACCCAAAGCCTGACCGTGGCCGTCCGAATCCGAGGTCGTAAGCTCCGCTTTAGTGGTTCTGACCAGGAAAAACCCGCTACCGACGTCGTAGAGGGTCATGACGGGCAACCCACAGCCGATCTTGCCGAAGGCTCTTCCGCGGTCGACTCCACTCCCGCGGCCTCGCCGGCTCCAGTGCGCCAAGCGGAACCTGACGAAGTGGCCGCCGCCCCGACCCCAGCCGCCGCCCCGACCCCAGCCGTCTCCACCGAGCAGGCTCGGCCGGTGCCCAAGGGCCCCGAGCTGGACATCGCCCGGGAGGAGGTCGAAGCCGGCGACTACGTCCCCCGCCCGCTGCCCCGGATCATGGCGGTGGCCAACCAGAAGGGGGGAGTGGGGAAGACCACGACCGCAGTGAATCTCGGCGCCGGCCTGGCTGAGCTGGGTTTCCGGGTCCTGGTGGTCGACCTGGATCCTCAGGGAAATGCCACCACCGGGATGGGCATCGACGGCCGGACGTTCGAGATGTCCATGTACGACGTGATCATGCGCGACGTCCCCCTCGAGGATTGCATCGAGCCCACCAGCCTCAAGAACCTCTTCGTGGCTCCCGCCACCATCGACCTGGCGGGTGCCGAGATCGAGCTGGTCCCGAGCTTCAGCCGCGAGCTCAAGCTCCGGAAGGCCCTCGAGTCGATCATCGACGACTTCGACTACGTGCTCATCGACTGCCCGCCCTCGCTCGGTCTGATCACCATCAACGGTCTGGCGGCCGCCGGGGAGGTGCTCGTCCCCATCCAATGCGAGTACTACGCGCTGGAGGGCTTGGGCCAGCTCCTCCGCAACGTCCACCTGGTCCAGGCCAATCTCAACGAGCGGCTCGAGGTGTCCACCATCGTGCTCACCATGTACGACGGGCGAACCAAGCTGGCCGAGCAGGTGGCCGAAGAGGTCCGGACGCACTTCGGCAAGAAGGTGTGCCGGAACATCATCCCGAGGACGGTGCGCATCTCCGAGGCGCCATCGTTCGGGCAACCCATCACGGTGTTCGACCCCAGCTCCAGGGGCGCCATCGCCTACCGGGAGCTGGCCAAGGAGGTGAGCGGTGGCGCGTCGTAGTGGCCTGGGCCGGGGGCTGGGGGCACTGATCCCCACCGAGGTGACGAGAGACCGGACATCGGCACTGCGGGAGGTGCCCACCGCCAACATCAAACCCAACCCGCTCCAACCCCGGACCCGGTTCGACGAGGAGGCCATGGGGTCACTGGCAGCCTCGATCCGGGAGGTCGGGGTACTCCAGCCCATCCTGGTGCGCGAGACCGGGGAGGACGAGTACGAGCTCATCGCGGGAGAGCGTCGCTGGCGAGCGGCGCGCCGGGCCGGCCTGCAGACAATGCCGGTACTCGTCCAGGCGACCACGGACGTCCACAGCCTCGAGCAGGCCCTGGTGGAGAATCTCCACCGCGAGGACCTCAACCCGCTGGAGGAGGCCGCCGCCTACCAACAGCTGGTCGACGCCTTCGAGTACACCCACGAACAGGTCGCCGCCCGGGTCGGCAAGAGCCGAACCGCCGTCACCAACACACTGCGGCTTCTCCAGTTGCCGGCCGGGGTGCAACGGGCTCTGGCCGACGGGACCATTACCGCGGGCCATGCCCGAGCCCTGCTCGGCACGCCGGACCGGGCCTTCCAGGAGGAGCTGACCAAGCGAGCCGTGTCCGAAGGTCTGACGGTCCGGGCGCTCGAGGAGATCGTCCGCCGCCACGGCCAGCCCGACCAGGGGGACAATGCCAACGGATCACCCGAGTCGCTGCCCGAGCCGCAGGCCAACGCGGCGAACGAGCCTTCTCTGGGCGCAGCCGGCAACGTGTCGGTGGCCGAGCACCGCCGCCGTCTGCCCGCTCCCGGGGTGCTCGAGCTCGAGGAATTGCTCTCGACCCATCTCAACACCCGGGTCAAGGTGGACATGAGCACCAAGCGGGGAAGGGTCCTGATCGACTTCGCCACGCTCGAGGACCTCGAGCGTATCTACAAGCTCATGGTGGGCGGTGCCGGACCTGGTTGAGGCTTGCATCGATGTCGTTCTACGCAACGTGAGAACAACAAGGAAGTGACCAGGGAGTTTTCACGGAGAGTGACAACCTAACCGTGAATCGTATGTAGAGCGATCCACATCCTGTGCACGAGGCTGTGGAAACTCATTTGGTCAGTCGACCGGTGTGACCACCCAAGCGGCCAGGGCCTGCACCAGCGCATCGGCCAATGCGGCGCTTCGCTGCACCACCAGGGCGGGCGGGCCGACCTCGAAGACCACTGCTGGCATCCGGGTCTCGCGGAGCACCGCCAACGCCATTCCCTGGGCCCCTTCGGGGGCGAGGCCCAGCGCCGAGGCGGCCAGCGCCTGCACGAGCTCGGCCAATCGGCGCCCCCCGGGCGACTCGTACTGGAATCCCGAGTAGTAAGCGCTCCGGCACCGGGACCCCTCGGGGTCCAACCGCAAGCCCAGGTAGACCTCTACCGCGGCCGTATTGGCCAGCTCGGCCTGCACCGAGCCTTCCCGGTGCAGAACCGGGACCACCTGGGCGCCCTCGCCTGTCAGCCGCCGGCGCAAGGCGGCCACCAGAGGATCGAGCCCGCCTTCCTCGCCGATGGCAATGCGCCGCCCGAGCAGGGTCCGTGGCGCATGGCGCATGCGTTCCCGGTCTCGCACGGCGCTGACCAGCTCGGCCACGCCGTGGCGCGGCATGACCCGCCTCAGCTCACGGTAGGTGGAGGCGCCCAAGATGGCATCCACGGGCAGCCCGGTGTTTCGCTGGAATTCGGCCAGGGCCGCTGCGGTCTGATGCCCGAAGATGCCGTCCACCCGGCCCGTATCGAAGCCCAGGGCTGACAGCCGGCGCTGCAGGTCGGCGACGTCGTCGCCCCGCAGCATGGGGGACCGGTGATAGAGGAACCGTTCCCCGAGGCGCCAGCCGGCCTCCACCAGCGCCGACCAGGTCTGGGGCCCGCACCGGCCGTCGACGCGCAGCCCCCGGCGGTGTTGGAACGCCTCGACCGCCGCCCGGGTGCCGGGGCCGAAGACGCCCTCGTGGTCGGGCGCGCTCGGCAACTCGAGCTGGAGGAGCCGGCGCTGCAGGTCGGCGACGGGGCCGCCGTCGTCGCCCAACTCCAGGGGGAGGACGACCGTCGCGGCTACAGGTACGCCGAGATCTCCTGGAGCAGCTGGGCCTTGCCCCGGGCGCCCACGACCCTGGCCTGAGGTTCCCCGTCCTTGAACAGGATCAAGGTCGGGATGCTCATCACCTCGTAGCGACGCGTCACGTCCAGGTTCTCGTCGATGTTCAGCTTGACGACCTGGATCTTGCCCGACTGCTCCTCGGAGATCTCTTCGAGAATGGGGCTTATCTGCTTGCACGGACCACACCACTCGGCCCAGAAATCCACCAGAACCGGCGTATCTGAGGCCTTGACATGCTCGTCAAACGTAGCGTCGGTCAGGGCGGTGATCCGCTCGCTCATCCCATGTCCTTCTCGTTCGAACCAAGGCCCGCGGCCTTGGCCTGCTCATTCTGACTCCGACCAACACCACCTCGGTGCCGCGCATTCCGCTCCGCCCTCTGATGAGTCCCTGGCCACCGGCTCCGCCCTCGGCTCCGCTCCGCCCCCGGCCTGGTGCCACCAGGCTCCTCACCCGTGGCCCAGGGCCTCGAGGTAGCGCTCGGCGTCGATGGCGGCCATGCAGCCGGAGCCAGCCGCGGTCACCGCCTGGCGGTAGACGTGGTCCTGGACATCCCCGCAGGCGAAGACTCCTTCGGCGTTGGTCTTGGTTCCGTCGTGGGTCTTGATGTACCCGCTGTCCAGCAGGTCCAACTGCCCCCGGAACACGTCGGTGTTGGGCGAGTGCCCGATGGCCACGAACACGCCGGTCACTGGGAGCACCTCGGTGTCACCGGTTAGGAGGTTGCGCACCCCGAGCCCGTCGACCTTCCCGTCACCGTGGACCTCGGTCACGACGGTGTCCCACCGGAACGAGATCTTCTCGTTGGCGAAGGCCCGGTCCTGCATGATCTTGGACGCCCGCAGTTCCTTGCGCCGGTGGACGAGGACGACTTCCCGGGCGAAGCGGGTGAGGAAGAGCGCCTCTTCGAGGGCGGAGTCCCCGCCGCCGATCACCGCGATGGCGTGGTCGCGGAAGAAGAACCCGTCACAGGTGGCGCAGGTCGACACGCCGTGTCCGAGCAGCCGGTCCTCGCCGGGTACCTGGAGCATGAGGGAGCGAGCCCCGGTGGCGACAATGACGGTGCGAGCGGCGATGTCGGCCTCGCCCGCCGGGTCACCGGTCCAGACGCGCAACGGCCTCGCCGAGAAGTCGACGCGGGTGGCCTTCCGGGTCATGAACTGGGCCCCGAAGCGCTCGGCCTGGTCGCGAAATCGCTGCATCAACTCGGGTCCGAGGATGCCTTCGACGAAGCCCGGGTAGTTCTCCACCTCGGTGGTGAGCATGAGCTGGCCGCCGGGCTGATCGCTGGTGGAGGACGGCTCACCTTCGACCACGAGCGGTCGCAGGTTGGCTCGCGCCGTGTACACGGCTGCGGTGAGCCCGGCTGGGCCCGATCCCAGGATGACGACGTCGCGGGGCTCGGTCATGTCCGGCTGCGGTCGGCTCCTCGAGGTCGGCGCAACGACCAGGCGGCCAGGCCGATCACCGTGATGACCCCGCCCACCAGGGCATCGGAGGCCCATACCCGGTGCCCGAAGGCGTAATTGTCGAGCAGGCGCACCACGGCGATGGCCAGCAACACGCCGAGCACCAAGGTCATGGC
The DNA here is from genome assembly GCA_035308625.1 of Acidimicrobiales bacterium. Classification (GTDB taxonomy): domain Bacteria; phylum Actinomycetota; class Acidimicrobiia; order Acidimicrobiales; family UBA8190; genus DATGGF01. The sequence goes on from DATGGF010000582.1 coordinate 5,100, forward strand.
GGCGATGACGATGCCGAACACCGCAGCTCGCCCAGCCAACAGCAAAGGTCGCACCACCCGGTCGTGGACGGCGGCGACGACGTCCTCGACCATGTCGGCCGCCCTGGCCGGCCAGTCACCGCCAGCGATCGCTCCGGTGGCACTGATGTCGGCGGCCGGAGCGCTCCTCGACGTGCCAGCTGCGTCTTCGTCGGTCGTCATCGGGCCAGAGCGTAGTCGGCAGCCCTGTCGGCCCAACCTGGAGTGGAGCGCGTCGAGCCTGGTTGCGCCTGGTCGATTCCGCCATCAACGCCCGAGGTTGCTCACCCCTGCAGCTGGAAACAGAGGCCGATCGTGCCCGGCCCACCATGCGCGCCGATGACCGGACCGAGCTCGGTCACCAGCATCTCGTGGGCCGGCGCGGCCTTCTCCAGGGCCCCGAGCAACTCGTCGATGTCGCTGGCGGCTCCGTTGGCCACGGCCAGTCGTTCGATGGGCCCCGCGTCCAGAGCCTTGCTGGCCAGGTACTGCAATGAACGCGACCGGGTCCGTTGGCGTGATTCGACTTCGACCACCCCGTTGCGGATCTCGATGACCGGCTTGATCGACAGCAACGAGCCCATCAGCTGCGCGGCCCCACCGATACGCCCTCCACGCTTCAGGAACTCGAGCGAGTCGATGACGCCGAAGACCCGGGTGAGGTCGCGCCGGCGGACCACCTCGGCCTCGACCGCCTCCAGGGCCGCGCCGCCCTGCGCCAGGTCGACGGCGGCGACCACCAGCAGCCCGAGTCCCATCGTCATGGACAGCGAGTCGACGACCGCCACCTGGATCCGGTCGGCGACGAGCCCGGCGGCGGTGCGCGCGGCCTGATAGGTGGCCGACACCCCCGACGACAACGTCACGCACAGCACGCCGTCGGCCCCCTCGGCGGCGGCATCGAGGAACGCCTCTTGGAAAGCGCCGGGCGCCGGCGCCGCGGTTTCGGGCATGACCGTGCCGGTCGTGACGCGGTCCCAGAATTCCTTCGTCGACAGTTCCTGGCGATCGACGAGCTCCTCGTCGCCAAACCGGATGGTGAGGGGCACCACCCGGACGCCTCGGTCCTCTGCCATCTGGGCCGACAGATCGCACGCGCTGTCGGTGACCACTTTGATGGGCATCGGGATCTCCCTTCGTCGACGGCCGAGTCTGCCACGGCTACCGGGACGGCCAACGGGTCAGACCCGACGCGGCCCGCCCCCCCGGGAGTTGCCGCCGCCACGGCCGTGCCCGTCGTCCCCGTGTTCCCGGTTGTCCCCGACGTCTCGGTCGTCGCGGTCGTCGCCACTTCCCGGCCGCCGGGTCGGGCCCAGGCGCACGGGGCGCAGTGGCGGCCGGCCAGCCGGGGGAAGCGGTGCCGGAGGTGGTGGTGGCCCGGTCCGCGCCCGGCGCCGGCCCCGTCGTCGTCCCGCGTCCGAGCGGGCCATGCCGGTGGTCACCCCCGCCCGCTCCTCCTCGCCGCTGTTGTCGTGATGCTGGTGATCGCCGGCCGCCCGCGTGCCGCGTGTTGCATCGTGCCCCCGTCGGTCCCCCGCGGGGCCACGCCATCGGGCCAGCACTCCGGCGCTGAGGACGTACCCACTCAAGCCGGCCAGCACGCCGAGCACGACGCGTCCGAACAGCGCGGGTGCGGTTTCGGACCCCGACACGCTGGTGCCGAGGACGGTGCCGGCGACCAGGAAGGCGGTGCACACGGCGACGCGCTCGAGCGGCCCAGCGAGGCGTCCACCCTCGATGCCGCCGACGAGGGCGCGCAGGCGCACGAGCCCAACCACCGCCCCGACCGTGTAGGCGATGCTGATGGACAGGGCGATGCCCCGCACCCCCAGGGGCCCGGCCAACGCGATGGCTACCACCACGTTGCACCCGTTCTCCACCACGTAGAGCCAGAAGGCGGTGCGCAAATCCTGCATCGACTGCAGGACGCGCACGACGTAGATGAAGACGCAGAAGCCGGGCAGGCCGAGGGCGAGCATGGCCAGGGCCACCGCGGTGGACCCGGTGGAGCCGGGGTGGCCGATCAAGTGCCCCAGCAGTTCCAGCAGCGGCCGGGCCAAGATGGCCATGGCCGCTGCCGAAGGCACGATCACCACCAGCATCGCCCGCAGTCCGGTCGCCATCCGCCGGCGGAAGGCAGGCAGGTCGCCCCGTGTCCAGCGGGCGGCTAGTTCGGGGGCGGCCGCGCTCATGATCGACACCGCCACCACGCCATAGGGCAGCTGGAAGAAGGTGTAGGCGTAGGTGTAGGCGGTCACCGCGCCAGGACCGACGTGGACCGACAGGGCCAGCACCACGATGAGGGCCGCCTGGTTGGCCGCCACCAGACCGATGGTCCATCCCGACAGACCGATGATGCTGCGGACCGCTTCGTGCCGGAACCGGGGCGCCCATTGCAGCCGGAGCTCGGCCCGGCGCAGGCTCGGAATCAGGGCCACCACCTGCACGACCACCCCGGCGGTGGTGCCCAGACCGAGGAGCAGGAGCTGGCCGCGATGTGCGTAGACCCCGGCGAGGCTGGGGTGACGGACAACCAGACCGAATGAGACCAGCACCAGGATCAGCACGACGTTGTTGGCCACGGGGGCGAACATGGGCGGGCCAAACCGGCGCTGCGCGTTCAGCAGGGCGGTGGCCAGGCTGATGCAGCCGTAACAGGCGAGCTGGGGCACGAACAGGACGAGCAGGTACGTGGCCACGGTCCGCTCCATGCCGGCCTGGGCACCGTGGTTGAAAGCGGTCATGGCGTCCACGATGAAGGGGGACGCGACCAAAAAGGCGAGCGATGCCACTCCGATCACGACGACGGTGACGCTCACCACGGCCGAGATCGCCTCCCAGGCCTCACCCTCAGCCGACCGCGTGAGCCGGGACACGAACACGGGCACGAAGGTGGCGGAGACGATCCCGCCCAGCACAACGTCGTGCACGACG
>DATGGF010000583.1:0-5587 GCA_035308625.1 Acidimicrobiales bacterium
GGCCATCGGGCAAGCAGCGGTGTCGGTGCCCGCCACGGGGCTGATGCTCCAGTCCGGACCCGAGAACCCGGTACCGATCGCCAGCCTGACGAAGATCATGACGGCGTACCAGGTCCTGAAGGACCATCCCATCGCGCCGGCCTCGACCGGTCCCTCGGTGGTGATGTCGGCCGCCGATGCCGCCGACTCGGCCGCTGACGCCCGCACCAACGCCACTTCGATCCCCGTGGTGGCGGGACAGTCCTGGACCGAGCGCCAGCTCCTCGACGGACTGATCGTCCATTCGGCCAACGACTTCGCCAACGCACTGGCGCGGTGGGACGCGGGGAGCGTGCCGGCCTTCGTGGCCAAGATGAACGTCGAGGCGGCCACGCTCGGTATGCGCGCCACCCACTACGTCGACCCGAGCGGCATCGACGACACCGGCACCAGCACGCCGATGGACCAGCTCCGCTTGGCCGGCGTTGCCATGGCCATCCCCGCGTTCGCCGCGGTGGCGAGCCAGCCCGCCATCATCGTGCGGGGGCAGGGGGTCCTGGCCAACTACGTGCCCGCAGTCGGCGTCGACGGGGTGGTGGGCGTGAAGTCCGGTTTCACCCAGGCGGCCATGGGATGTGTCGTGCTCGCCGCCGAGCGCGTGGTTGCCGGCCGGCAGGTGCTCGTGCTCGCCGCGCTGACCGGACAGCAGGGGGGAGCGGATCCCATCCGGGCCGCCGATCACACCGGGGTCTCGCTCATCGACGCGGTGGCCGGAGGACTGGTCCAGCAGGACATGCTGGCCGCCCACCGTCAGGTCGGCACCCTGGCGGTGCCCTGGTCACCGCATCCGGTTCCCGTCTTCACCGCATCCGGCGTGAGCGGGCTCGCCTGGCCCGGTGACATCGTGCGGTTCCAGGTGCGGACAGGGCTGACTGGCGGCCAGGTCAGTGCCGGCCAGCGGGTGGGCACCCTCGTTGTGCGCGAAGGCTCCCGGGAGTACACCGTGGGGCTGGTGGCTGGATCCGGTTTCCCCAGCCCGTCGCTGCGCTGGCGGTTCGCCAACCAATAGGCGGCGGCACCGTCCCGCGTCCGTCAACACGGGTGACAGTGGATCACCACTCCGGGCGTTTGAACGCTGCGTGATCCATCGCGAACTCGAGATGAACCTTTGGCGACGCCGCCCCCATTGCCTTGTTCGCGCTATGTCCGCATCTGAGAATGCACACGCAGGGGGCGTGCTGCTCGACCATCGCCGCCCGCGATTCCATCCGACACAGGGGGTTCGATGGCCGTGAAGGGATCAGGTGCTCTCGCAAGGACACGGAGCGTCCGCACCTACCGAGCGGTCCTGCTGGCCGCCACCGCCGCCGTTCTCGGGGGTGCGGTGGCATTCACCTCCGTGCCGCCCGCGGCAGCCACCCCGGGCGCGTGTGGCACCGAGCCCACGGGCTCGGCCGTCTACATCGACTGTGTCGTCCCGCCGGCCACCACGCCGTACTCGACGTATCAGGACGGTGAGCTCATCAACATGTCGATGGGGCCCAACTCCGTCTTCTCCCGAACCGACTCGCACGCAGGTGAAGTCCTGGCCCTCGAATGCGAGTACAACGACGGATCCGCGCCGCCCGGTGCTCCGCCTGTCCCGGGGGACCCTCCCAACGCCAACTTCTGTGACGCGCAGACCGTGGCCGGCGGCTATCCGCTCCTGGTCAACGCCAACGGCAGCTTCGACTACTACGTGGCCGACGGCAGCGCCGGCAACAGCTCCTTGATGAACATCTTCGCCGTCCCGGGCACGACGTTCCCGGGCGCTGCCATCACCTGTGACGCTACCCACCCGTGCGTCTGGTACGTGGGCGAGGACTACAACGACTTCGGGGCACCCCACGTCTTCTCGAATCCGTTCCTCTTCGGCGCGCCGACCAACCCGAACGCTCCGGTCATTACCACCTCCCAGTCGCAGCTGACGGCGGCACCGGCCACGAGGGGATCCGCGTACTCCTTCACCTTCGCCGCCTCGGGTGGAGCCATGCCCTACACCTGGAAGGGGGGCAAGCCCCTGCCCAAGGGCCTCAAGTTCAAGAAGGGCATTCTCTCGGGGACTGCCAAGACGACAGACGCCCCGGGCTCGTACCCCTTCACCATCGAGGTCTTCACGCACAAGACCAAGACGGTGGGCAAGATCGAGGCAACCGCCAGCTTCACCCTGACGCTGCACTAGGGCACCTGAGAGGCCCGTTGCGGGCCCCGGCGGTACCCTGAGCAGCGTGCGAGCGCGGGCCCCGGCATCGGCGGCGAACCTCGGGCCGGGCTTCGACGTCCTGGCCCTGGCCCTGGACCTGTACGTGGAAGTCGAGGTGGAGCCGGCCCGGCGCCTGATCGTGCGGGCCGAAGGGGAGGGCGCCGAGCTCGAGGCCGACGCCAGCCACCTGGCGGCCCGGGTGGCCATCGACGTGGCCGGGCACGACCGCCTCGCCATCACCGTCCGCTCCGAGATCCCCGTGGCCCGGGGACTCGGTTCGTCGGCCGCCCTCGCCGCCGCGGCCGCGGCCGCCGCCGGGTCCAAGGACCCGCTGGGAGTCGCCGCCCGCGTCGACGGGCACCCCGAGAACGCCACCGCCTCGGTGGTGGGCGGGCTGGTGGCGGCCACCCTCGTCCGCGGAGCCGTCCGCGCCGTACGCCTCCCGCTCGACGGCGGGCTCGAATTCGTGGCCGTCGTCCCCGAACGCTCGCTGGCCACGTCGAAGGCCCGCCAGGTGCTGCCCCAGCAGGTGGCGCGCGCGGATGCCACCTTCAACCTCGGACGCCTCACCTTGCTGCTGGCTGGGCTGGCCGACCGGGCCCTGCTCATCAAGGAGGCCACCGAGGACCGGCTCCATCAGGACTACCGGAGCCCGTTGTTCCCCGAAGCTCCGCAACTGCTCAGCCGCCTGGTCTCCGTGGGTGCGCTGGCCGCGTGCTGGTCGGGTGCCGGGCCCACCTTGCTCGGGCTGTGCGACGCGTCCGACAGCGAGCGCGTCCGCCTCGGCGCCGAGAAGCTCCTGGACGAAATCGGGGTGATCGGACGTGTGCACGTCCTTCGTCCCGACCTGCAGGGACTGGTGGTGGACGGCTCGTCCGGGCCGTTCCGGGCGGCTCTTAGACTCTGAGGAATGTCGCGGAAGTTCCACATCCGGACCTTCGGGTGCCAGATGAACGAGCACGACTCCGAGCGCATCGCCGGGCTGTTGGTGGCCGACGGGCTCGAGCCCACCGACGACGTCGAGCAGGCGGATGTAGTGGTCTTCAACACCTGCTGTATCCGGGAGAACGCCGACAACCGGCTCTATGGCGAGCTCGGGCACTTGAAGTCGCTGTGGAGGCGCCGTCCCGGCATGCAGATCGCGGTGGGCGGGTGCCTGGCCCAGAAGGACCGCGAGCTCGTGCTGCGCCGGGCCTCACATGTCGACGTCGTGTTCGGGACGCACAACCTCAGTCGCGTCGCCGAGCTGTTGCGCCAAGCCGCCTCCGACGGCCCGGTGGTCGAAGTGCTCGACGAGCCGGCGCCGGCCGAGGCCGGCGCTTCGCCCCTGCACGCCGTGCGCGAGGTCGCCCACGCCGCCTGGGTGACGATCCAGGTCGGCTGTGACAACTCGTGCGCGTTCTGCATCGTCCCCCAGGTGCGCGGCCGCGAGATCAGCCGGCCCCTCGACGAGCTGGTGGGCGAAGTGGGCGCCCTGGCCGGCCAAGGCGTCACCGAGGTCACCTTGCTGGGACAGAACGTCAATTCCTATGGACGTGACCTCACCCGTCGCCGGCCCCTCTTCGCCGATCTCCTGCGGGCGGTGGGCACGGTGCCGGGGATCCGCCGCGTGCGCTACACCAGCCCGCACCCCAAGGACCTGCGCCCCGAGACGATCGCGGCGATGGCCGAGACCGAGGCGGTGTGCGAGCACTTGCACCTCCCGCTCCAGTCCGGCAGCGACCGTGTGCTGGCCGCCATGCGGCGGGGCTACACGGCCGAGCGCTACTTGGGCCGGCTCGCCGCCGCCCGGGCGGCGGTGGCCGAACTCGCCGTGACCACGGACATCATCGTGGGATTCCCCGGCGAGACCGAGGAGGACTTCGCCGACACGTTGGCGGTGGCGGCGGAAGCCGCCTACGACAGCGCGTACACGTTCATCTTCTCGCCCCGTCCCGGCACCCGGGCGGCCGACATGTCCGATCGTTTCGTCCCCGCCGAGTTGGTGGCCGAGCGCTTCGAGCGCTTGCGGGTGGTGGTCGAGCGGTCGGCGCTGGCCCGTCACGAAGCGCGGGTGGGCCGCACGGAGGAGGTGCTCGTCGAAGGGCCGAGCAAGCGCGACCCGCAGGTCCGAACGGGCCGCACCCGCCAGAACAAGCTGGTGCACTTCGCCCCCGGAGCCGGCGACGGCCCGCCGGCCGGTTCCTACGCGACGGTGCGGGTGACGCGTGCCGCCCCGCACCACCTGACCGGTGAGCTCCTCGAGGTGGTCTCGGTCCCCGGTCGCCGGCGCATTCCCGTGGCGGTGCGCAGCGCCTAGCCCGGCCGGGCCGCCCGGAAGGGGGCACGCGGCGCTGGTGGGGGTGACCACGTCGGGCAAGACCGCGTTGGCCGCCGCTCTGGCCCGGGCCCGGCCGGAGGCCGAGTTGGTGTCGGTCGACTCCATGACCGTGTACCGGGGCATGGACATCGGCACGGCCAAACCCTCTCCGGCCGAACAGGCGGAGCTGCGCATGCACCTCCTCGACCTGGCCGATCCCTCCGAGGAGTTCACGGTGCTGCAATTCCAGGCCGTGGCCCGAGGTGTGCTGGGCGACATCGCATCCCGTGGCGGTCGCGCCCTGCTCGTCGGGGGGACTGGTCTCTACCTGCGCGCCGTGGTGGACGATCTGGACATCCCCGGTCGCTTTCCCGACGTGGCGGCCGCACTGGAGCTCGAGGCCGATGGCCCGGGCGGCGTCCCGGCACTGCACGACCGGCTGGCCGCCCTCGATCCCGTCGCCGCCTCGCGCACCACCGACACCAACCGCCGGCGCGTCGTGCGGGCACTCGAGGTGACGATCGGCTCGGGCCGGCCGTTCTCCTCGTTCGGGCCCGGCCTGACCACCTACGGCCCGACGCCGGTGGCGCTCTTCGGCATCCCCTTCGACGCCGCCCGGGTGGACCGGGCCGTGGCGACGCGCTTCACCGCCATGCTCGAAGCCGGGCTCCTCGACGAAGTGGCCGCTCTGGCGGCCCGCCCGCAGGGCTTGTCGCGCACGGCGCGCCAGGCGCTCGGGTACCGCGAGCTCTTGGCTCATCTGGAGAACGGAGTCCCGCTCGACGACGCCGTGGAGGAAGCGGTCCGCCGCACCCGCGCCTTTGCCCGCCGGCAGTGGGCCTGGTTCCGTCGCGACCCGCGCATCGTGTGGCTCGACACAGAGGAAGATCTCGTGGCGCAGTTGCTCGCCCACTGGGACGCGCTGGCTGGCACGCACGATGCGGCCCGGGTCGGCCGCGGTCCCGGGGGCACGGCGGACCGGACGGCGGTGGGAGACTGGGCGTGATGGCGCCCTCGGGGACACTGCACCTGACCAAGCACCACGGCGCGGGCAACGACTTCCTCGT
>DATGGF010000584.1:0-3423 GCA_035308625.1 Acidimicrobiales bacterium
TGGGGAGTGGACTCACCGGTGCTGTCCGGACGCGATCAGGTGAACCCGGCGAGAAAAGACATCCGGACAGATCTGCTTCCTGCGTACGGACCGCGCAGCTGACTCACGGAACTGGCGCCTGACCGACGAAAGGGGACTGCGATGCGCTTCGGGATCTTCTACGAACACCAGCTGCCCCGCCCCTGGGGCCCCGACGACGAGCACAGGTTGCTTTTGAACGCCCTGGAACAGGTCGAGCTCGCGGACCGTCTCGGCATCGACTACGTCTGGGAGGTGGAGCACCACTTCCTCGAGGAGTACAGCCACTCCTCGGCCCCCGAGGTGTTCCTCGCCGCCGTCTCCCAACGGACGAAGCGCATCAAGCTCGGGCACGGGATCGTGCAGACGCCGCCCCCGTTCAACCACCCGGCCCGGATCGCCGAGCGGGTGGCCATGATCGACCACCTGTCGGAGGGACGCTTCGAGTTCGGCACCGGCCGCGGGTCGTCCACCACCGAGCAGCGCGGCTTCGGCATCGAAGACCCGGAGCTGACGCGCGAGATGGTGGCTGAAACCCTTCCCGAGATCGTGCGCATGTGGAAGGAGGAGGACTACTCCTACGACGGGAAGTTCTTCTCAATGCCTCCGCGCAACGTCCTGCCCAAGCCGTTCACCAACCCGCACCCGCCTCTGTGGGTGGCCGCCGGCAGCCCCAGCACGTTCGAGCTGGCCGCCCGCCAGGGCCTCGGCGTCCTGTGCTTCGCCTTCGGGCCGCCGGAGGGGTTCATCCCACTCATCGAGAAGTACAAGAAGGACATCGAGAACTGCGACCCGGTGGGCGGCTACGTCAACAACAACGTGATGATCACCACGCAGATGCTCTGTCTCGAGGACGGCGGCCGAGCCCGCCAGGTCATGTCCGACATGGACACCGGCTACTACATCAGCCTCGTGTTCCGGTATCTCGACACCTTCCCTCGTCCGCCGGGCATCCCCGAATGGCCGCAGACCATCCCCGACTCCACCCCCGAGCAGATCGACAAGCAGATCAAGGACCGCCAGATCGCCGTGGGCGATCCGGATGAGGTGCGGGCCACCATCCAGCGCTTTGCCGACACCGGGGCCGACCAGCTGAGCTTCGGCATGCTCTCGTCGTCGATGGACATCGAGATCTGCGAAGAGGCGGTGGCCACGTTCGGCAAGCACGTGCTCCCGCAGTTCGACACCGACCCCGTCCACTCCACCACCCGCCAGCGAGAGGCGCAGCTCGGGAGCTGAGCGGTACCCTCGGGTCGTAAGTCTCGAGGGAGGACGGGCACGTGGTCGACGTCGCTGGGTTCACCGCTCCGGGTTGGGAGCGCGTGAAGGACGCTTTCCAGGACAACTTCGAGCTGCGCCACGAGCTGGGCGCCGGGTTCAGCGCGTACCACCGGGGCGAGAAAGTCGTCGACCTGTGGGGCGGCATTGCCGACGAGACCACTGGCCAGCCGTGGGAGCGCGACACGATCGTCATGGTGTTCTCGACGACCAAGGGCGCCACCGCGCTGACGGCCAACATCATGGCCCAGCAAGGCCTCATCGATTTCGACGCTCCGGTGTCCACCTACTGGCCCGAGTTCGCCACCGATGTCGCCGGACCCGCCAACGGCAAGGCCGCCACGACCGTCGACCACCTCATCTCGCACCGCGCCGGGTTGGCCTGGGTCGATCACCTGCTCACGGCCGAGGAGACCTTCGCATGGGACCCAGTGATCCGCTCGCTGGAGGAGCAGGCGCCTTCGTGGGAGCCGGGGACGCGCCACGGCTACCACGCCACGACGTTCGGCTGGCTGGTCGGTGAAGTGGTGCGCCGCGTATCGGGGACCAGCCTCGGTGCCACGTTCCGCACCCAGGTGGCCGAACCACTGGGCATCGACTTCCACATCGGGCTGCCCGAGGCGGACGAGCCGCGCGTGGCCCGCCTGGTGTCGATCCTCGAGTCGATCACGTCCGGACGCACGGCCTTCGGCGCCGACGGCGGGGGAGCGTCGGGCGCGGGCGCGGGCGCGGGAGCGGGCTCGTACCTGGAGGCTCTGGCCAAGAATGCCGAGAGCTACCTGGCGCCGGACGGGCCCCTGACGCGCGCGCTGGGGGCCCCGATGGCCTCACAGGACGAGGCCCACATCAGGTCGCGGGCACTGCGCGCGGCTGAGCTCCCGGCCTACAACGGCATCGGCGACGCGCGCTCGATCGCGTGCATGTATGCCGCCACCATCGGCGACACGGTGACCGAGCGCGGGGACAAGGTGCGGTTGCTCCACGACGATCAGCTGGGCCGGGCCACAACGCAGCGCACTGAAGGGCCGGACCAGGTGCTGATGGGGCTCGACATCCAATGGGGACTGGGGTTCATGCTCAACCGCGGCATCATCGCGGCCGCCGGCATGGGCGGGCCCCGGGCCTTCGGTCACTTCGGCATGGGAGGGTCGGGTGGATGGGCCGATCCCGACAACGAGCTGGCCATCGGCTACGTCATGAACCGCATGGACATCGGCACCACCGGGGACCGGCGGCTGTTCTCCCTGGCCCAGGCTTGTTACGAGGTGCTCTCGGCGTCCTGATCCGGGCGGGCGGCGGCGAATGCGCCGATCACGTCGTCGACCGTGGTGACGGTGGCCACCAGCGCCACGGTGCCGCGTAGCACCGCCTCGGCGAAGCTGGCCGGGATCCCGGTGACCGCGTCGGACGGGACCACGACCCGATAGCCGAGGTCGACCGCTTCGACACACAGCCCGGGGATACCCAGGTTGAGCGACACCCCGGTGGCCACCACGCAGTCCACTCCGAGCGACCGAAGCTGCGCATGGAGGTCGGTGCCGCCGAAGGGAGCGACGCCGTGGCGGCGGTGCGAGATCCGGTCGGTGGGTTGGGCACCGAGCTCGGGGACCAGCTCCACCGCAGCGGTGCTCTCGAGCAGGTGCTCAGGACGCCGCAGCATGGCCGTGATGAGCGGGGCATTGGCGGGCGATCCCTGCCGATCGGCGAGGAAGCCCGCCGTGCAGTGCACCACGGGCACCCTTTGCGCGCGGGCGGCGTCGAGCAAGCGGGCGGTGGCCGCCACCAGCCCTGATGCGTCCACGGCCGCAGCCAACTCGGGGAAGCTCGACAGGTCGCCCACCACGCCGCGTTGGATCTCCATGGTGAGCACGGCGCACCGCCCCGGGGCGAGCATCTCGGCCAGGTCGACAGGCATGGTCCGAGTTGGGCTCGTGGCCGTCCGCGACGGCTCAGGAGTCGGACGCGAGAAGGTCGGGAGCGGGGGCCCCTCCGACCACGGCACCGGCCCAGCGGTAGTCGGGCTTGCCGCTCGGCGCCCGCTCCACCTTGTCGACCACGTGGAGCTGCCGGGGGATCTTGTACCCGGCCACGTGTCGCCGGCAGTGCTCCTGCAGCGCTTCGAGCGAC
>DATGGF010000585.1:0-2199 GCA_035308625.1 Acidimicrobiales bacterium
AGCAGGTCGATGTGGCCCAGAGCGCCGCCTACACCTACATCGAGACCGTGTACACCCATGCCCGGCAAGCCGGGGACCACTTGGCCACCACCGACCTCACGGCGTGGCTGGCCCAGCTGAGCCAAGCCCCCGCCACACCCAACCCGGCCCAGTCGGCCGACGCTGCCGACGTGACGCCGCCGCCGGTGACCCGGGGTCGGCCCCTCGGGACCGCCCTGTCGGCCCGGGTGAGCCCCGACATCTACATCGAGGTGCTCGGACCCCGGGGCCACGTCGTCTACAAGCGGCCCTCTGGGTTGAACGCGCCGCTCGACCCGGCGCCGGTGCTGCCCAAGCACGTAGCCATCCTCCATGCCGCCCCGCCGGTCCGCTTCGGCACCAGCCACGGGGTGTACCTGCCGGACCAGCCGTCGTTCACCGCCACGGCCGTCGGCGCCAGCGGGCCGTACTACCGGGGCGAGGCGTTGGCCGTGCCGGGCGGGACGTTGGTGACCGCCATCCCGCTCGGCCCCACCGTCTCCACGCTGCGTTCGCTCACCCGGGTCGAGGCCGTGGTCTCCGCCGTGGTGCTCGTGGCCATGCTCCTACTGGTCCTCTGGATCGTACGACTGGGGCTGCGTCCCCTGGACGAGATGACCGAGACGGCGCGGGCCATCGCCGGCGGGGACATGCGCCGGCGGGTCCGGCCGTCCGACCCTGCGGGCGAGGTGGGAAGGCTCGGCACCGCGCTCAACGGCATGCTCAGCCAGATCGAGGCGGCCTTCGCCGAACGCCAGACCTCGGAGACGCGCCTGCGCCGATTCGTGGCCGATGCCTCGCACGAGCTGCGCACCCCGCTCACGTCGATACGCGGTTATGCCGAGCTGCTGCGCAAGGGGGCCTTGCCCGACGAGGCCGCCGAGCGCCGGGCAGCCGAGCGCATCGAGCACGAGGCGGCCCGCATGGGCGTGCTCGTCGACGACCTGCTCCTCCTGGCCCGGCTCGACCAGGGCCGCCCGCTCGAACGCGAGCGGGTCGACCTGGCCCGGGTGGCCGGTGACGCGGTTGACGCGGCCCGGGCCGCGGATGCCGAGCATCCGGTCGACCAGGATCTCGAGGCCGGCGCCATCGTCCACGGCGACGTGATGCGGTTGCGCCAGGTGGTGGACAACCTGTTGGCCAATGCCGCCGTGCACACCCCGGCGGGGACCCCCGTGCGCGTGCGGGTGGCCCGGCGCGGCGACTGGGTCGATTTGGAGGTGGCGGACGAAGGGCCGGGCCTGGCGCCCGAACAGGTCGAGCGGGTCTTCGACCGCTTCTACCGGGGGGCCGAAGCGCGCCGGCGTCCGGGCACGGGCCTGGGCCTGTCGATCGTGGCGGCTCTGGCCGAGGCCCATGGCGGCCACGCCGAGGTCACCGCCGAGCCCGGTGGGGGATCGCGCTTCTTGGTCGTCCTGCCGGCGGCGGCCGACGGCCCGGCCCTCCCGGACGGTCAGCGGGGGAGCAACGACCAGAGCGCCGATCCGGCCGGCCCCACCGACCAGGCCCCCGGGGCCAGCGCCCCCGGGACCGGACCCGACGATGGCAACATCGGCAGTGATGGACCGACGCTGGGAACGCCTGCACGTCGCTGAGCAAGGACAGGGGCCGCCTGTCCTGCTGGTGCACGGCCAGCCGGGCGTGGGGGCGGACTGGGACCTGGTGGCCGACCGGTTGGCCCGCGACCACCGGGTGCTAGTGCCGGACCGCCCGGGTTACGGAGCCAGCACCCCCGAACCGCTGGGCATGGCGGAGAATTCCGAGCTCCTGGCCGAGCTGCTGGTGGCGAAGGGGTCGGCCCCCGCGACGGTGGTGGGCCACAGCTACGGGGGCGGGGTGTCGGTCCTGCTCGCCCACCGGCACCCCGAGCTGGTGCGGGGCCTCGTGCTTGTCGGCTCGGTCGGGAACGAAGCGAGCGTGAACGGGTTCGACCACGTCCTCGCTTTGCCCGTGTTGGGGGAGGTCCTGAGTGCGCTGGGGCTGATGACAGTGGGCCGGGTCCTGCCGCGCCTGCGGCCCTTCGCCAACCTCCTGCCCGACACTGCGGCCACCCGCTTGCGCGCCAGCCTGCCTGACCCGCGCTACGCCGCCGGCGTGTCGCGCCAGGGCCTGCGCGTGTACCGGGCATTCGTGGCCGAACAGAGGAGCCTCATCGCCGAGGTGGGCGATGTGGAGCGCGCC
>DATGGF010000586.1:0-3813 GCA_035308625.1 Acidimicrobiales bacterium
GCGGCCGCCGGGGCGGTCGGCACCAACGACCTGGTCCTGACCGCGGCGAGCGTGGAGTCGGCCATCCACCCCCAGGCGGTCGGCTGGTGGGTACTGGCGGCATTGGCCGGATTGGCGGGCCTGGCCGTGGTGGCCCAGGCCCTGAGCCGACAGTCCAGCGTGGAGGCCGAGCAGTACCACACCCTGGCCGCCGTGGGCATGAGCGCCGACGATCTCGTGGCGCTAGGCCTGGCTCGTGCCCTCGCCGTCGGCATCGCCGGCGCGCTCGGCGCGGTGCTGCTCGCCTACCTGCTCTCCCCCATCGCCCCCGTGGGAGAGGCGCGGGTGGCCGAACCCAGCACCGGCCTCGCCTTCGACCCCCTGGTGCTGGGGCTCGGTGCATTCGCCATCGTGGTCGCCGTGGTGGTGCTCGCCGCTTGGCCCATCTATCGCACCAGCCGGCTGATGCGCCGGGACTCGGGCGGGTCGGGTCGGCCATCGTCGGTGGTGGCCCACCTCGCCGCCGCGGGAGCACCGGCCAGCATGGTCATCGGAGTGCGGCGCGCCCTCGATCGCGGGCGCGGACGAGAGTCGGTGCCGGTGGGTTCGGCCCTGGGCGGCGCCATGTTGGCGGTGGCCGCCCTGTGCGGAACCGCCGTCTTCGGGGCCAGCCTCACCCACCTCGTGGCCACGCCGCCGCTCTACGGTCAGGACTTCGGCCTGTGGCTCAACGGGTTCCAGACATCCGACCAAGCCACTGCGGCCGAAGCCCAACTGCAGGCGGACAAGGCCGTCCGGGCGGTGACGCTCGGCCTCCAGACCCCGGTGGTGATCGACGGCGTGGCCGCGCACTCCATCGCCGGCAAATCGCTCAAGGGGCCGATCCTCGTCTCCCCGGCCAGCGGGCGCCTCCCGCGCCAGGCAGGCGAGGTGGCCCTCGGTTCGGGGACCCTGCGCCAGATCCACGCGCGGATCGGTGCGCTCGTGCGTATGACCTTCCCCCTGCAGTCCGGGGGATCCCGCACGATCGAAGCCCGCGTCACCGGGACGGCGTCGTTCCCTCCCGACTTCGGTGTCGTCGGTCTGGGCACCGGGGCCTATATGACCTACGACGGATTGGTGGCCGCGCAGTGTTCGACCGGTCCCGCGTCGGCTGCCTGCGCCGCATCGGCGACCCAGAACCCGGTCCTGCTCACCGCCATGGTGCGAGGTGCGGCCGGAGGCGCGGCGATCGCCCGATACGACAAGCATTACGCGGGGTTGTCGTACGTGGCGGAGAAGCCGGACAACCTCGTGAACTTTGGCCAAGCCGTGAACTTCCCCCTCATCCTGGGGGCGGTGTTGATGGTGTTCGGCCTCGCCACCCTGTTGCACGTCCTGGTGGTCAGCGTGGCGCGAAGGCGCCGCGAGCTGGGGCTGCTGAAGGCAGTCGGCCTCGTCCGCCACCAGATCATCGCCGCGGTCTGCTGGCAGGCGACCACCGTGGCGGTGGCCGGCCTGGTCGTCGGGCTCCCGCTCGGGATCGTCGCCGGCCGGGCCGTGTGGCACGCCTTCGCGGTGAACCTCGGCGTGGTGCCGCAGTCGATCGTCGACGTGTCGACCCTGGTCGCCCTGTCAGCCGGCGTCCTTGTCATCGCCAACCTGCTCGCCGTGGGCCCGGCCCTGGTCTCGGTGCGCACGCCGGCGAACAGCCTGCTCAAGACCGAGTGACGAGGCCTCCGCCGGCCGGATGGCAATTCCCGACCACGCAGGTAGGCTTTCGGGCGTGCGCAAGGTGTTCAGCTTCCCCAACCCGGTCAACGAGGTGGCGGCCCGGGCGGTGGCCGCCGGGGCGGTCGCCCTGTGCGTCGCTACCATCGCCTCGGGCCAGGGCTGGCTCCTCGTGCCCCTGGCCTACGGCTTCTGGGCGCGGGTGCTCGCCGGGCCGACCCTCAGCCCGCTGGGTCAACTTGCCACCCGGGTGCTGGCACCCCGTCTCGGCCCACCGAGGCTCGTAGCCGGGCCACCCAAGCGCTTCGCCCAGGCCGTCGGCGTGGTGTTCAGCACCACCGCGCTGGTGCTGTGGTTCGCCGCCGGGCTGCACGCCGCCGCGCTGGTGGTCACCGGGATGCTGGCCGCGGCCGCCTTGTTGGAATCGGCCTTCGGGCTTTGCCTCGGCTGCCGCGTGTTCGCCGTCCTCATGCGCCGCGGGCTCATCCCCGACGAAGTCTGCGAGGCCTGCGCGGACGTGACGTTACGCCACCCCGAACTGCGCAACCGCGAACTGGGCCAGCCCGTCAACGTTTGACCGGCGCGGCCCGACAGACACCGGCATCAGTCGAGACGAGCGGCCAGCTCCGACACCAGCGTGGCGAGCGTCCGGGCGCATTGGTCGTAGTCCTGCTGGTCACCCCCGGCCGGGTCGACCACGTCACCTTGGTCGTCGGGATCGAGCCCGGCCAGGTCCAACGACGCCACCCGATCGGCCAGGGGCGCCGGTCCAGCGGGCAGGTTCCGGGCCAACCAAGCGATGGTGGCCGTGCGGCTGGTGGCGGCGGGATGGCGCCGGCGGACGAAACGCACGTGCTCGGACGCCATGGCCACCACCAGGTCGGCCGACTCGACGTCGGTGTCGGTGAGCTGGCGGCTGCGATGGCCCGAGACGTCGAGACCCACGCCGGCTAGAGCTTCCCGGGTGCGCACGCTCATGGGCTGGTGCTCGACGACGTGTGTCCCAGCGGTGGCGATGCGCACGCCGGCACCGTAGGTGTCGAGCAGCGCACCGGCCATGACCGAGCGCGCCGCGTTCCCGGTGCAGAGCATGATCACGAGCGGTTTGTCCCCCACGGCGCCGTCATGATGCCCGGTCGGGTAGCGCGCCGTCGAAGCCGGCGATGGGAGCCGGCCAGACACGGGGGGTAGCCTGAGCGGCACTGTGGCTGCCACCGAGACCGCCGCCCCCACGCGGGGAGCCGCCGAGGCTTCCGCAGGCGAAGGGCATCAGGACCCGGGTTTCCTGGACCGCCTGGAGCCGGTCGTGTGCCGGGTGCTGTGTGTCCCCTCCGGCGCCGCCGAGACGCCCGTCTTCGTCAGCCGCCGACAGGACCAGGTCACGCACCGATTGTTCAACCTGTCCATCACCGTGTCGGCGGTGCGCTGTCTCCTCAGCTACGTCTTCATCCCGGTGGTCCTTCCGGCCGTGGGAGGCGTAACCAACGTTCCTCCCGGGGTGGGACTGCCCATCGGCGCGCTGGCGCTCGTCTTCGACGTCGTCGCCCTGCGGCGGTTCTGGGTCTCGCGCCACCGCTGGCGCTGGGCCGTGACGGCCATCTACCTCGTCGTCATGGGGCTCGTCAGCGCGTTGCTGGTGGGCGACGTGACGCGCCTCGCCTGACGCGCCGGCACGCTCAGACCGATCCGCCCTCCGGGGTCTTGGTGGCGCGGAGGGTGAGTGGCCGTAGCGGGGCGATGTGCTCGGTGGAATGACGCCGGGGCCCCGACCACAGCGCCGGCGGCGCGTCAACGGCGGAGGCCAGAGCGAACGCGGCTGCCTCGTAGTTCACCCGCCAGCCCAGGAAGTCGAGCCACGCCTCCTCGGTGGGACGCTCCAGGGGGAAGTCCACCACCCTGAGGCGGTCTACGGCATCGACGAAATCTTCGTAGGTGAGGCTGATGCCGTCAGCCGGATCGGCCTCCACCGGCACGTCGAAGCCGGCCGCCAGGGCCACCCGCGTCAAGCAGCTGAAGCCGCCCCGTAGGCACAAGCGGGCGGCCACCACCCCGGGGGCGTCGGGCAGCAGGGCCAGGTACAACGCAGCGGCGTCGAGCACGGCCAGCTGGGCGGTGACCCACGAC
>DATGGF010000587.1:0-2417 GCA_035308625.1 Acidimicrobiales bacterium
TCTGCAGGTTGTTCTTGACGCGATGGTGCACCTCGCGGATGGCCGCGTCCTTCGACAGCAACAAGCGGTCCAGCCGCCGCAGGTCGGTCACGTCGCGCAGCAGCACCATCACCCCGGTCACCGCGCCTTCGGCCAGCAGAGGCGTGCAGTGGAAGAGGACGATGACGTCCGGGCGCTGCTCGACCTCTTCGATGACCGGGGCCCCGGTGTCGATGGCGCGGCGCACCGCACTCGACTCGAGACCGAGCTCCTCCAGCGAACGCCCTTCCACCGAGTCGCTCACCCCCATGCGATGGAGCGCGCTCATGGCGTTGGGCGAAGAGAAGGTGAACCGGCCCTGGGGGTCGGCCACCATGAGCCCGTCACCCACCCGGGGCGCGTCCTCGGTGGTGAACTCCTCACCGGCGAAGGGGTAGTCCCCCGACACGAGCATGGCCGCCAGCCGTTGGTAGATGTCGCGGTAGGTGCGCTCGAGCCGTCCGGTGCGGCGGCGGTCCTCGAGCGGCCCCACGCGCACCATGACCGCCACCGGTTCTCCCCGATGGCGCACGGGCACGCACTCGAGGCGCGCCGTCTCGGGGACGGCCGGCATCTCGCCGGTGTCCGACGTCTCGGTCCGGGTGGCGAGCTCGATGACCGGGGCGGCGCGCTGGGGCAGGGGCACGGCGGCCACGCCGGCCACGATCTGCCCGCTGGCCAGTGCCTGCACCGCCCAGGGCCAGTCCGCAGCGTCGACCATCTCCCCCACCAGGTCCAGCCGCAGCAGGGTGGCGCCGGTGGTGGGCCGGGCCTGGCCCAGCACGACCAGCCGGTCGGGGCTGCTCCAGTCGGTCGGCGCCAGCAGCAGCAAGTCCGAGAACGACAGGTCGGCCAGCGCCCCCCACGAGACGAGCAGCCGCTGGACGTGGTCGAACTCGGCCGCGTCCAGCGCGGTGTGGCGGGCGGCGATCTCGGCCGGGGTGGTCACGGCCCCGGCACCGCGGCCGTGACGGCGACCTCCGACGGCATCCGGCCGCGGAACGACCGCAGCGTGGTGATCCCCGCCCCGGCCAACAGGCCGGCCAATTCACCGGCCCGGTCGGCCACGTCGGGCAACCGGTGGGCGTCCGAGGCGGTGGTGAAGCCCAGGCCGCGCGCACAGAAGCGCTCGAGGAGCCCCGGCGCGGGATACGCCTCCCCGACCGGTTTGCGCCACCCGGCCGACGACACCTCGGCGGCCAACCCCGAGGCGGCGGCGGCCTCGGCCAGCCGGTCCCACCACTCGGCCGGCGCGTCGGGCACCTGGCCGGTCACCTTGACCAGGTCGGGGTGGGCCAGCACGTCCACGGCGCCCGACTCGGCCAGCTCCTCGATGGCCAGCGCGTACTCGTCCCACACCGCGTCGACGGCGCGGGCCGGCCACTGGGCCATCGACACCGGGTCGGACAGGTCGTCGAACCGCCACGTGCCGAGCCAATGGACCGAGCCAAGCAGTACGTCGAAGGGGTAGCCCGACAGCAGGCCCGCCACCTCGTCCATGCGCCCCCGGTAGTAGTCCACCTCCAGACCGACGACGACCGGGAGCCCGGCGTCGCGGGCGGCCAGGGCGCAATCGACATAGGCGTCGAGATCGGCGTGGGCGTGGTCGTCCCAGTAGCGCGCCATGGACGCGGCCAGCGCCGCGTCGGGCTCGTCGTCCCAGAACCCCCGCAGCAACCGGTCGGCCTGGACGAAGCGGAAGAGGTGCTCGGTCAGCGCGATCTCGTGCACGCCGGCCGCCGCCGCTCGCTCGCAGTAGGCGGCCACCTGGTCGAGGGTGGGTTGGCGATCGCGTTCACCATGCGGCCACAGGTGCAGGTGGTAGTCGAGCACCGCGGCCCCGCTTCAGGTGGAGCCGTCGACGCGGCGTACGAGGGTGATGCCGTCGCGCACCGACAGCTGGACGCACACGACGCGGGGGTCCGACGCCAGCGCGTCGTTGAAGGCGCGCAACGCCGCTGTGTCCTCCGAGGTGTCACCGGGGTTGACCACGTTCCCGCTCCACAAGGTGTTGTCCGCCGCTATCACCCCTCGGGGCGCCAGCTTGGGCAGCACCGCCTCGAAGTACGCCGGGTAGCTGCGCTTGTCGGCGTCGATGAAGACGAAGTCGAAGGGCCCCGCCAGACCGGCGACGGTGTCGAGCGCCGGGCCTTCGACCACCTCGATCGACCCGGCGTACGGACTGTCGTCGATGTTGCGGCGAGCCTCGGCCGCGTGCACCGGGTCCAGCTCGCACGTGGTGATGCGGCCGCCCGGGGCCAGGCCGGCCGCCATGGCCAGCGACGAATAGCCGCTGAAGGTGCCGATCTCGAGGACCCGGCGCGCGCCGAGGGCGAAGACGAGCATCTCGAGGAAGCGGCCCTCCACCGTGCCGACCATCATCCCGGGCAGCGCCAGGG
>DATGGF010000588.1:0-2833 GCA_035308625.1 Acidimicrobiales bacterium
TCGGCCACGGCGTTGCGCCCGTTCAGGGCGAACATCACCTGTCCGCTCATGGTGGTCGCCCCATTGGTCGACTCCACCTCGGTGACGAGCCCCTGTCCCGCGGCGGTCACGTTCCGGACGTTCTTCCTGGCCAGCGTCCCGGTGAGCTGCACGGTGCTTTGGAGGGTGCGGGCTTGCACCTTGTCGAAGATGAGCGGAGTGCCGTTGTTCTGGCTGGACGCGCCGCCCGACAAAGCCAGCGGTATCGCCACCGCGGCCACGATCACCACACCGACGATGGCGGCCAGCGCCGGGCGGCTCTTCAGGGCGCCGGGCAGGGCGCGCACCCACTGCAGTGGCGCGCCGAGCAGTTTGAGAGGTGACCGCAGCGGCACCGCCGCGCCTCAGCTGAGAACCTGCGAAGCGCAGTCCTGCATGTCGTTGGTGGACAGGATGTTCTCGCCGGGTGGCGGCACGAAACCACCGATGTTCGCCCCGCCGGCCCCGCCGCCGGCGCCACCACCGGCGCCCGTGTTGCCCGCGCCCGGGGACCCGCCGGCGCCGCCGAAGGAGAAGAGCAGGCCCTGGGCGTTCGGTGTCGGCTTGGGGATGGTCCAGCCCTTGCCGACCATGCACGTCCGCCACTTCAGGTATTCCTTGTTCTCCGTGCTGATCTGCGCCGGGGTGAGGTTGTCCTGCGCGGTCTGGGCCGCCTTCAGCGCCTGGAGGATCTGGCTCTGGGCGGCGCACGTCGTGAGGTTCTTGATGTAGGTCGGGTCGTTCTGCGGGGCATTGGGGTCACCGCCGCCGGGAATGCCGACGAAGGTCACGCCCAGGCCCTTCAAGCACGACTGGAACGAGCCGATGGCCGAGAACAGGGCCGTGATGGTGTTCTGCTTGGCCAGCGGGATCGTGCTGGCTGAGCCGTGGCCGCCGCTGCCCGAGAGCTCACTGCGCGAGAGCTGGCCTGCCGCCAAGGTGTTCGACGCGCTGGTGCCGCCCGAGCCGCACGCGGAGGCCAACATGCCGGTGAGCCCGGCGGTCATGACGAGGATTCCCATGTGCCGGCGCGCGTGCCTGCCGACGGAAAAGCTTCGATGGTCCATACCTCTGGGTGAGCCGGAGCTCACCACTCCCCCCTTCGTACCCCTTCGTGCTCGCCGGGAGCATAGACGAGGCCTCCACGCGGCGGCCGGGCCGGTTAGGGCCGCGCCGAACCGCGCTGCGGCCCTTAGTTGCGCTGTCGCGCCAGCCTCCGCCGCAGCAGTCCCGGCGCACCGGTGATCGTGAGGAGCAGCACGCCCAGGAGCACGGCGACGGCCCCGGTGGCGGCCACCACCCGTAGCGGCAGGCCGGCACCGGTGAAGGCCAGCTGCTGGGCCGAGGCTGTGACGATCGTCTGCCGGGCGCCGGTCACCGGTGCCGCGGGGGAGGTGGTGGGGCTGGAGGATCCCGGCGGTGCAGTGGTGGTGGGCGACGTCGGAGCCGTGGTGGTGGGCGACGTCGGAGCCGTGGTGGTCGGCGGCTCCGTGGTGGTGGTCGTCGCCGGTGACGCCTCGGGCGTCACCGCGGCCGAGGGCAACGATGCCGTCGACAGGTCACCGGAAGTCCCCGAGCAGTCACTCGGGAAGCAGCGGATGGCGAACACCCGGAACACATACGTGGTGCCGTCCGTCAATCCGCTGAACGTCTCCTGGGTGGGCGACGTGAAGAAGTCGTTCTCGATGTCGACGGACGGCGAACACGGGTCGGCGGGGTCGAACGTCGTCCCCGACGGGTAGGCGCACACCCCGTAGCCGTCGACCTCGCTCCCACCTCCCGGTTCCGTCCAGCTGATGATGGCGGTGCCGTCACCCGGGGACGCCTGCACCGAGATCGGTTGCTGGGGGCACGACGCCGCGTTCGACGGCGAGGTGAAGGTCCCGTAGAGCGAGAACGCGCCACCCGCGGTCGGGGCGGCAGTGCGGAAGAACCACTGGGGGAAGGCCACGTCGGGCACGTGGTAGGCGGGATTCGACCCCACCGCTTGGGTGGCCGTGCCCGACAGGGGATCGGCGACCTCGAGGAAGGGCAGGCACTCGCCCGAGCCGTCGGAGTTGAGGAACGGGCCGACGTAGCCCCACGTCGGGGTCGTGTTGCGGCCGAAGGGATCGTCGACCCATTCGGTCATCTCGTGGGTGATCGTCTCTGAGTCGGACAGGCTCGGGACGAGCCCGTCGAGCTGGTAGTTGGCGATGGCGTACGTCTGGGTGGCGCCCGACGCCGTCTGGTATGCGACGTGCTCGCCCGCCGCGCACGTGGTGGGGTCGAGCTTGCCCGGGTTCGCCGGGTCCGGCTCGCAGGCGATGGTGTTGTACATCAGGAACACCGGGAGCGACGCGGGCGACACCTGCCCGGCGCTGGTGAGCTCGGGGATGACCGTGTTCTCGATGGTGGACCGTAGCCAGGCGCCGTCCACTACACCCTGCGTGCCGCAGGTGATGGCGCCCTGAGCTTGGGCCACCCCGACGGAGCCGCTGTCGGACGGGGCGGAGAGCGTCTCGTTGACCGGGTTCGATCCGCTGAACAGGACGTGGTAGTCGGGACTCACACCCCCGGCCCCGGTGTCCGACGCATTGCTGGCGCGCACAAAGGCATCGACGAACTGGGTGCCGGACACGGAATTCGTGAACACCGGGGATCCCAGAGCCAGCTGCACGGGGGATTGCGACTGCCCGCAGTCGCTGGCCGGCTGCAGCGCCGTTGTCTGTCCTCCTGCGGGGAAGTCGAGTTCCAAGCCGACGATCGGGGCCGAGATGGTCGTCGTGCCCGCTCCGGCCTGACCCGGATCCGTGCCCACGAAGCTGTCGGTGAA
>DATGGF010000589.1:0-3438 GCA_035308625.1 Acidimicrobiales bacterium
CGGGCGTGGTCACGGTTGGCCGGAACGGCCTGACCAGCTATCCTGGTACGTCGCTCGTCGGTCCGGGCTTGCCCCCGGCCGCCCCGATCACGGTCGGGACGACGGGCGAATCATCGCCACGTCGGGTGGCTCTGCCGGACGTCGGCTGGGCTGGCCGCTGTGCTGTGGAGTCCCCGGGCGGGCCGGTGCCCGCGGGGCGAAGAAAAGGACGAGGAGGAGTCACCTGCCCAAGCCCAAGGAGGATGCGATCGTGCTGGAGGGGACGGTCGTCGAGCCGCTCCCCAACGCAATGTTCCGGGTGGAGCTGGAGAACGGCCACAAGGTGCTGGCCCACAGCTCGGGGAAGATGCGGATGCACCGGATCCGCATCCTGCCCGGTGATCGTGTGCAGGTGGAGATCACGCCCTACGACCTGAGCCGGGGGCGGATCACCTACCGCTACAAGTAACAGCCCGCCATCCGAGAAGCAGGGCAACAGGACGAGGAATCGAAGTGAAGGTACGACCGAGCGTCAAGGCGATGTGTGAGAAGTGCAAGGTGATCCGCCGCCACGGCGTGGTCATGGTCATCTGCGAGAACCCCCGCCACAAGCAGCGCCAGGGCTGAGGAAGGACGGCACGTGGCCCGCATAGCCGGAGTCGACATACCCCGCGAGAAGCGGCTCGAGGTCTCGCTCACCTACATCTACGGGGTGGGCCCGACCATGGCCCGGCGCGCCATCGAGGCGACCGGGACCAACGGTGACACCCGGGTGCGAGACCTGACCGACGAGGAGGTCACCCGCCTGCGGTCGTGGATCGACGCCAATTTGAAGGTGGAAGGAGACCTGCGCCGGGACGTGGCCCAGGACATCAAGCGGAAGATGGAGATCGGCTGCTACGAGGGCATCCGCCACCGCAAGGGCCTGCCCGTCCACGGCCAGCGCACCCACACCAACGCCCGCACCCGCAAGGGCCCCAAGAAGACCGTCGCCGGCAAGAAGAAGGTTCGTAAGCACTGATGGCCTCCCCCAAGAAGACCGCCGCCGCCCGCCGTCCCCGCCGCCGCGAGCGCAAGAACGTCGCCTACGGCGTGGCCCACATCAAGAGCTCGTTCAACAACACCATCGTCGCCATCACCGACCACGAGGGCAACGTCCTGTCGTGGGCCTCGGCCGGCAACGTGGGGTTCAAGGGCTCGCGCAAGTCCACTCCCTTCGCCGCCCAGATGGCGGCCGAGCAGGCCGCCCGGCGGGCCATGGAGCACGGGGTGCGCAAGGTGGACGTGCTCGTGCGCGGTCCCGGCTCCGGCCGGGAGACGGCCATCCGCTCCTTGGCCGCGGCCGGCATCGAGGTGGCCGGCATCAAGGACGTGACCCCGATCCCGCACAACGGCTGCCGGCCCAAGAAGCGGCGCCGGGTCTGACGGCGGAGCAGGAAAGAGAGATACCACCGATATGGCGCGTTACACCGGGCCCGTGTGCCGGCTCTGCCGGCGGGAGCGGACCAAGCTGTTCCTAAAGGGCGAGCGCTGCTATTCGCTCAAGTGCCCTGTGTCCGAGGCGGTCACCGACCGCCACAGCCGGGCCTATCCGCCGGGCGAGCACGGGCGCGACCGGATGCGCCAGGGCTCGGAGTACCTGGCCCAGTTGCGGGAGAAGCAGAAGGCTCGGCGCATCTACGGCGTGCTGGAGAAGCAGTTCCGCAACGTGTACGCCGAGGCCAGCCGCCAGCCCGGCATCACCGGCGAGAACCTCCTGCGCCTGCTCGAGCTGCGGCTCGACAACGTGACCTTCCGGGCCGGCTGGGGTGCCAGCCGGGCCCAGGCCCGCCAGCTCGTCCGTCACGGCCACATCCAGGTGAACGGGAAGCGGGTCACCATCCCGAGCTACCGCGTGCGCCAGGGCGACGTGGTGGCGGTGAAGCCGGGCCGCGAGCTCTATTTCGTGCGCCGCAACCTCGACACCCTCGACCGCCAGCTCCCGTTGTGGCTCGAGGCCGGCGAGGGTCGCAGCCAGGTCCGGGTGACCTCACTGCCCCAGCGCGAGCAGATCGACGAGGCCGTGCGCGAGCAGCTCATCGTCGAGCTCTATTCGAAGTAGCCGGCCGACACCGACCGGATCTCACACTCTCCCTTCAGACCCCAGCACGAATAGCCCAGCAGGAGCCACCCCCATGCTCATCATCCAGCGCCCCACCGTCGAAGCGATCGGCGAGGAGGAGGCGAACCAGCAGCGGTTCGTCATCAGCCCGCTCGAGCCCGGCTTCGGCCACACGCTCGGTAATTCGCTGCGCCGGACCTTGCTCTCGTCGATCCCCGGCGGAGCGGTGACCCAGGTCCGCTTCGACGACGCCCTGCACGAGTTCACCACCCTTCCCGGGGTGAAGGAGGACGTCACCGACATCATCCTGAACCTGAAGGACATCGTCCTGCGGGTCCACAGCGACGACCCGGTGACGCTGCGCTGCGACCAGCGCGGCCCCGGTGAGGTGACGGCGGGCGACCTCCAGCTGACGGCGGACGTCGAGATCCTGAACCCCGACCTCCACATCGCCTCGCTCAACGGCAAGGGCCGCCTGGCCCTGGACGTCACGGTGGAGCGCGGCCGCGGCTACGCGTCGGCCGAGCGCAACAAGCGCTCGAGCACCATCGGGGTGATCCCAGTGGACTCGATCTTCTCGCCCGTGCGCCGGGTGGCCTTCGCCATCGAGCCGGTGCGCGTCGAGCAGTCGACCGACTTCGACCGCCTGGTCCTCGACGTAGAGACGGACGGGTCGTTGTCGCCCCGGGAGGCGCTCGCCTCCGCCGGCGACACGCTGCGGTCGCTCGTCGGGCTGGTGGCCGACCTGGAGGAGGAGCCCCAGGGGCTCGAGCTCGGTGAGGTCGGCACCTCCACCTCGGGCTCGCCCGACCTCGACCTGCCCATCGAGGACCTCGACCTGTCCGAGCGCCCGCGCAACTGCCTGAAGCGCGCCCAGGTCAACACCATCGGCGAGCTGGTCGAGCGCACGGCCGAGGACCTGCTGGCCATCACGAACTTCGGGCAGAAGTCGCTCGACGAGGTGATCCAGCGCCTCGACGAGCGCGGCCTCTCCCTGCGGATCAAGGACTGAGGAGCCAACCATGCTCGGCACCCCGCGCCGGGGACCACGCCTAGGCGGTGACGCGGCCCACCAGAAGGCCATGCTCGGCAACCTGGTCGCCTCGCTCATCGCGGCAGAGTCCCTCGTGACCACCGAGGCCAAGGCCAAGGCCCTGCGCCCGGTGGCCGAGAAGATGATCACCAAGGCCAAGAAGGGCGGCCTGCACAACCATCGTCAGGTCGTGTCCTTCATCGGTGACCGCGAGATGGCCTCCAAGCTGTTCGACGAGATCGGCCCGCGCTACGCCGAGCGACCCGGTGGCTACACCCGCATCCTGAAGCTCGGTCCCCGCCACGGCGACAACGCGCCGATGGCC
>DATGGF010000590.1:0-6184 GCA_035308625.1 Acidimicrobiales bacterium
GGAGATGCTCACCGGCGCGTCGATCCCGCTCAAGGTGAGGTCGAGCCCGACGGCGGTGAGCTGTCCCCGGAGCCCGCTGAGCGCTACCGACAGCTCCACCAGCTGACCCTGGGAGTTCTGCCACACCTGCACGGTGACGGGGGCGCTGCCGGCCACGCGGGGGAACTTCTTGTCGGCTTGACGCATCACCTTCGACAACCTCGAGAGCTTGCGCGCCTTCATCTTCACCTGCGTCCCGATGGCGGAGCTCCCCGCCACTGTCGACGTGCCCAGCGTGGTGGTGATGCCCTGCGACTCGAGCCAACTCACGAAGGACTGGGCGTTGCCGCACCAACCGGCGACGGTAGCGTCCAGACTGGCCAGTGCCGAGGTGACCGACGAGGGCAGCGCCAGCGACACCCATGGCGCGCCGCCGACGAAGCCCTGCAGGGATGCCGGCACGGCGAGGTACAGCTTCCCGCCCACGAGCACCACGCTGATGGTGCTCCCGGCCAGCGATGCCCAAGGCAGGTTGGACGGCAGGGTGATGGCCGCCGTGGCCGCGCCGCCGGCGAAATCGATCTGGCCGGTCACCGGGAGCGAGGTGGTGCCGCTGGTGGTGGTGGCCGACAGGGTGAGTGTGTAGGACGTCGACGTGCACGCCGACGCCGGCAGCGTGACCTGCGCCCGGGGCGCGGCAGCGGCCACTGCTGTCGTCGCTGCCGGGATACCCGCGCCGGCCACCAGTGCGACGATCCCGAGGACTCCCACCCGCCTGATACGGGCAGCCGTCGTCCGTCCCATTCGCCCCCCTCATCCCCGACGGGCCCAAGGCCCGGCACACCATCATGACCGATGAGCCGGGCGGCAGTCCGCGTCGGCCACACCCTGTGGGCGCAGGCGCTCCCGACGTCGTCATCAATGTTGAGGAATCCTCATCGGCAGGCGGACGAATCGGGCAACGACCGACGACAACGGCCACACGTCGGAGGCAGAATTCGAACCGTGAAACGCGCTTGCATCGCCGTCATCGCCGCACTGGCCACCGGTCTGCTCCTCGTCTCGGTGCCCGCTCAAGCCACACCGACCGGACCCACCCGGCTCGGCTTCTGCGGGGGAGACGACTGGGAGCCCGCCACTGTCGCGTCGGGGTCGTACGTGTACGTGGCCATCACCCACTTCGTCGGCGCCACCGCCTGTGACGCCGCCTCGGGCGATGTGGCGGCCATCTACCTGCAGGTGTCCTCCGACGGCGGCCGGACCTTCGGCAGCCCGCACGAGGTGTTCGGCGGCCCGGTCGGAGGCGTGACCTACACCAAACAAGCCGACCCGACCGTGGCGGTGGACGGAAGCGGGAACGTCTACGTGGCCTTCCTCGACTACGGCCTCAACGGCGGCCACACCGATGTGGTGGTGGCCAAGTCGACCGACCACGGCGCCACCTTCGCCACCGCGGCGAAGCTCAACGCCCAGGACTGCAAGAACTGCGACCACGAGAAGATCGTCGCCACCGGGTCAAGGCTGTACGTCGCCTTTTCGCAGGCATCGGGCCATTTCATCGCCACGTCGGCTGACGGTGGCACCACATGGACCGAGGCCCAGGTCCTCACGGCTGACGTGGTCGCCTTCGCCGAGGGCGGCGTGGCCGACGCGGCCGGCAACGTGTTCTTCACCTGGGCCGACTGCAAGTCCGGCAACTGCACCGGTGTCCCGGCGGCCGACTACCGCGTGTCGAAGACGACAGCCGGCACTCTGACGACGACCTTCACGAATGTCGCCACCGGGGTCCAGGGACCGAACTGCCCGTACACAGCGTGCGGGTTCGCCTTCTTCGGCGCCCAGAGCGACATCGCCATCGACGCGGCCGGGACCCTCTACGTCGCCTGGCAGCAGGGCCAGAGCCCGACCACGCGGCAGAGCCCGTCGATCATCGAGCTGTCGCGCTCGACCGACGGCGGCGCAACGTGGAGCTTCGTCGGCCGGGCCGACGACAAGACGGCGTCGGGATGCGCCGGCTCGAGCTGTTACGCCCTCTTCCCCACCTTGGTTGCCGGCACCGCCGGGGCCGTATCGGTGGCCTGGATGGACGACCGGTCCGGTGCACCGATCAATCACGAGAACGGCTGGAACGTCTGGCTCCGAACGTCCACGACCGGGGGCACCACGTGGAGCGGGCCCTCCCAGCAGGTGTCGGCCTACGACTCCTCCCAGTCGCAGTCGCAACCGAACGGGTTCCTCTTCCCCTACGGGGACTACATGGGGCTGGCGCTCAACAGCTGTGGCGCGCCGATGCTCACCTGGGGCGAGGGCCACAACTACGCCGGCGGCGCCAACGCGCCGGGGCACATCGAGTTCCGTACGTACTGCTGACACTGCTCCGGCGGTCGACCGCTCGGGCGCACCCCGGGCGACCATAGAGTCGGGCCATGTCATCCGACGCTGCCACCCTCACCGTGTTCGGGGCTCCGTGGTGCCCTCACTGCAAGCGGGTGAAGAAGTTCCTCTCCGCTCACCGGATCCCCTACGAGAACATCGACGTCGACGACCACCCCGAGGCGATCGAACGGATCAAGGAGCTCCAGGGAGGTGGTCAGATCATCCCCACGGTCGTGTACAGCGACGGGACCCACGAGGTGAACCCGAGCGACGAGGCACTGGCCCGCCGCATCGGCCTCACCCTGGAAGCCGAACGGACCGCCTACGACCTCGTCATCGTCGGGGGCGGCCCGGCCGGGCTGGCCGCCGCCATCTACGCGGCGCGAGAGGGCATCGACGCCATCGTGGTCGACGCCAGCGCGCTCGGGGGCCAAGCCGGCATCAGCGACCGGATCGACAACTACCCCGGGTTCCCCGACGGGATCTCAGGGGCCGAGCTGACCGACCGGTTCGTGCAACAGGCCCGTCGCTACGGGGTGGAGCTCCTGTCGGCCGTGTCGGTGAGCAAGGTCGAGCGCGACGGCGAGGACCTGGTCACCACCTTGGCTTCCGGGCAGCAGCTCACCTCGCACGCGGTGATCGTGGCCACGGGCTCGACGTACCGGCGGCTCGAGGTTCCCGGTGAGGACGAACTCATCGGCGCCGGCGTGCATTTCTGTGCCACCTGTGACGGGCCCTTCTACAAGGGAGCCGACGAGGTCGTCGTGATCGGTGGGGGGAACTCGGCGCTGGAGGAAGGGCTGCATCTCTCGGAGTTCGCCCGTCACGTCCGGGTGCTGGCCCGCTCGGGCATCACCGCGTCGCCCCTGCTCGAGGACCGGGTCCGGTCGGATCCCCAATTCACCGTCCACACCGGCGTCGACATCGTCGAGCTCGAAGGTGAGCGGGGCCGCTTCGCCGCCGTGGTCGTCCGCGACCGGGCCACCGGCGAGACGCAGCGGTTCCCGGCCGCCGCCGCCTTCGTCTTCATCGGCCTGACCCCGAACACCTCGTTCCTCGGTGACACGCTCGAACGAGACGGTGGTGGCTTCCTCGCGACCAGCCCCACCATGGAAACGTCACTCGACGGGGTCTTCGCCGCCGGAGACGTCCGCTCGGGCTCGACCAAGCAGCTCGGCTCAGCCGTGGGCGACGGCATCGCCGCGCTGCTCATGACCCGCCGGCACCTCGAGGCCCATCACCACAAGGCCACGGTGCTGGTCGACGCGTAGTCTCTCTCGCCGGTGCCCGGTTCCTCCGACGCTCACTTCGACCTGCTCGTCGTCGGCTCGGGTCCGGCCGGCGAGAAGGCGGCGGCTCAGGCCGCCTACTTCGGCCGTCGCGTCGCCGTGGTCGACCGCCTGGCCGACCCGGGTGGCACCATGGTGGCCAGCGCAGTGGCCACGAAGGCCATGCGGGAGGCTGCCCTTTATCTGACCGGCTTCTCCCGGCACCAGCTCTACGGGGTGAAGCTCGACCTCGATCCAGAGGCGGTCATCGAGCGGCTCCGGGACCGCGCCAGGCACGTGGCCACCATGATGACCGAGTCCGTCCGGGAGAACCTCCGGCGCCACCAGGTCGCCTTCATCGGCGGCTCGGCTCGGCTGGGACCTGGTCTCACGTTGACGGTGACCGACCGCAAGGGCGCGACTCGGGTCCTTAGTGGCAACGCCATTCTGATCGCCACCGGTTCGAGGGCCTTTCATCCCCCGGATGTCTCCTTCGACGATCCCGATGTCCTCGATTCCGAATCGGCCCGGGAGCTCGACCGTGCCGTGAAGAGCCTGGTCGTCGTGGGGGGCGGTGCGGTCGCCTGTGAATACGCCTCGATCTTCCTGGCCCTCGGCTCCGACGTGACCTTGGTCGACCGGGGCCCGAGGCTGCTCCCGTTCCTGGACGCAGCGGTGTCGGCGGTGATGACCGAGGAGTTCCGGTCGTTCGGCATGCGCATCCTGCACGAGACGACCATCGACCAGGTGACCCGCCATGGCGGAGGCCTGTGCCTCACCACCTCAGGTGGCGACCAGCTCCGGCCCGAGAAGGTCATCTTCGCCGCCGGGCGGGTGGGCAACACCGAGGATCTCGGCCTCGACGACGTCGGAGTGGTCACCGACGAACGCGGGCGCATCGCGGTGGACGAGCAGTACCAGACCACGGTGCCCGGGATCTATGCCGCCGGCGACGTCATCGGCCCACCGGCACTGGCTTCCGTGTCCATGGAGCAGGGCCGAGTGGCGGCCTGTTACGCCATGGCCATCCCCTTCAAGGAGACGGTCGACCCTCTGACGCCGTTCGGCGTCTATTCCATCCCGGAGTGCGCCATGGTGGGCGTGACCGAGGAACAGGCCCGCCAGGCCGGGGTGGAATACGAGATCGGCGTGGCGTGGTTCCGCAACAACAGCCGGGCCGCCATCTCCGGGGCCACCCAGGGCATGGTGAAGCTCGTGGTCCGAAAGGACGACCGGCTCGTCATCGGCGTGCACATCGTGGGCGACAGCGCCACCGAGCTCATCCACCAGGGACAGGCCGTGATGCACTTCGGCGGCACGGTGGACTACTTCATCCATTCGACGTTCGACGTCCCCACGGTGAGCGACTGCTACAAGTACGCCGCCTACGACTGCCTGCAGCGCCTGGCCGGGCGAGCGCCGACGCACTAGGCGGACGCACCGGCCGGCTCGGAGCCGGCTCGCCTACCATGGCGGCGCAGGAGGGGCCATGCCGACCACCACGGAGCTCGAACAGGTCGTCGATCTCGACCGGTACCCGCTGTTGGCTCCGGAGACCGAGGCCTACCGCCAAGCGGTGCGCGAGGCCCGGGCGCAGCTCGAGGCGATCGGCGCGGCCGAGATCACCGGCTTCCTGTCGGTTTCCGGCGTCGAGGAACTGCTCGATGACGCCAAAGCGCTGGCCCCGAGGGCGCATCGTTCCGCCGGGCAGGCCACGGCCTATCTGGAGGTGCCCGACTTCTCGTTGCCCGAGGACCATCCCCGGCTGACGTGGGGCACGTACTCGTTGGAGGCCGTGGCCTACGACCTCATGCCCAAGGCGTCACTGCTGCGCCGGCTCTACGAGTGGCAGCCGGTCACCGATTTCATCGCCGCCATCCTCGACCGGGGCCCGCTCTACCCCTATGCCGATCCGTTTGGCGCGCTCAACCTGGCCGTGATGGCTCAGGGAGACGAGCTGCAATGGCACTTCGACCAGACGGACTTCGTCGTGTCCTTGGCCATCCAGTCGGCTGACCACGGCGGGGACTTCGACGTCGCTCCCCGCATCAGGTCGGCCGACGACGAGTGCTACGACGCCGTGGCCGAGTTGCTCAACGGTGTCCACGACGCGGTGGTCACCCTGCCCATGACGGCGGGCACGCTGCTCATCTTCGAAGGCCGGCACTCCCTGCACCGGGTGTCACCGATCGCGGGCGCCACCGTGCGCCTGGTCGGCCTGTTGGCCTACGACACCAAGCCCGGCACCATGGGCAGTGACGTGCTCCGCCAGAGCCGGTACGGCCGCACCGTGGCCTTCGCCGATCCACCCGAAGCCTGGCCGGCCTAGGACCTGTCGCGGTTCGGTGGCAGCTGAGGTTGTGGATACGCAGTTCGGTGAGTCCTTCGTCGGCTCCGGGCCCGATGCCGCCCATGTCAACACCGTGCTCGGCGCCAAAGGCGGCCCCATGGAGACCGCCTTCACCCTCGCCCTGGCCACCCCCCGGCAGGGTCACGCTGCCTTCGTGGTGGTGGTGCGTCCCAATCTGCCGGTCAAGCCGTTCACCCTGTTCGTCAACAAG
>DATGGF010000591.1:0-3665 GCA_035308625.1 Acidimicrobiales bacterium
GACTCTGAGTACACGTTGGTGGGAAGGTCGATGGGCGGGCGCACGTCGAATCCGAAGCTGCTGGCCTCGTCGTACAGATTCTGCCCACCGACGTCCAGGCCCAACAGCGCGTATCCGGTGTCGCACGACGGCGGGAGCATCTGCGCGATGGTGCCCCCGCATGTCCCGCCGTGGAAGTTGCACAGCGACTTGTTGGTGAACGGAAGGCTGGTGCACGACCGGTACGGGTAGAACTTGTTCACGAACTGTGGGGTGTGGTCGTAGGCGGCCGATGTGGTGATCGTCTTGAACGTCGACCCCGGCGGGAACGCGCTTCCGTACACCAGTGACGTAAGTGGTGGGAAGCCGGATGCGTCCTTCGTGTTGATCAGCTGCCATTGGGCCGCCACCGTGGCGGAGATCGGCGATGCCAGCGGATTGGGGTCATACGTCGGGTTGGAGTACATGGCCAGCACGGCGCCCGTGGTGGGATCGAGGGCCACGACCGCCCCCGTCTTGTTGCCCAGGGCGGCGGCGGCCGCCTGCTGCATGGCCGTGGAGACGGTGAGCGTCACCGTGTCGGTGACCGTCCGCGTGGTGAGCAGGTCGCCCAAATTCTTGATGGGTGAGTTGTGCGAAACGAGGTACTTGTTGTACGTGCCCTCAACCCCGTACCCGCCATCGGGAGCCTGGTAGAAGGAGAAGAACCCGACGATGTGGGAGAACAAGGTGGCCCACTGCTCGGGGTATTGCCGCACATAGCGGTAGAAGCTGCCCTTGGGAGCCGGAATCGACTGGGCCAGGATCTGCCCGTCGGCCGACTCGATGATCCCGCGGGGTTGGTCGAACTGCTGTGACTTGGCCTGAGGATTGTGCGGGTCGGTGGCGTAGGTGTGCGCCCTCAGGACCTGCAGGTTGTTCAGCTGCAGGAAGAGCACGAAGAAGCACAACACCATGACGAGGCCCATGATGCGGATGCGCCGGGCCATGTCAGCGACATCCCCGAGGAAGCTTGAGCGACGAAGTCGACGGCGTCCCGGGCGGCGCGGTGGTCGTGGCATTAGCGGTCCCCGACGGGGGCCCGGCTCCCGGCGCGGTGGTGGATGGCGCGGTGGTCGGTGGCGCCGTGGTGGGCGGCACCGTCGTCGGCGCCACGGTGGTGGTCACCCCGGGAGCAGTGCCCTGGAGGGAAGCAGTGCTCACCACATTCAGCACGTAGTTGCACGCGCCCTTGAGCGAGGACTCCTCGACGCCGGTCAGGACGTTCTGCTCCCCTTCCTTGAACGATTGCGGTATCTGGGACGTCACGACACCCGTGCGCCACGCCACCCGCGGTTGGATGCCGAGGAACCCGCCCATGCGTCCTTGGTACACCACGATCTGGCCGCGGTGCAGTTTCACGAAGTACGAGGAGTTCACGTACCACCGCACCCCGGCGAAGCCGGCCGCCACCACCGCGGCAACCAGGAGGAAGAACAGGATCACCCGGAACGTGATCCTCCGGGTCCGCTGGCGCTCGACTGTCCGGCCCGGGCCCCCGGGGCGACCGGGGCCGGCGTCTCCACCGAAGCGCCCGAGCAGCGAACGGGCCCGGGTGGGCTCCGCCGGCGCGGCTTCCGCCGGCGCGACTTCCGCCGGCGTGGCGACCGCCGGCGCGGCCTCCGCCGGCGCGACCACCGCCCCACCGGCCTCGGCTGCCGCGGGAACGGGTGACGGCGTCGTCGCCCCGGCGCCAGCCCCGGCGCCGGCGCCGGCGCCGGCAGGCGAATCACCCAGAAGGACGTCGAGGACCACCACGGTGATGTTGTCGTTCCCGCCATGCTCGTTGGCCATGCGGACGAGGGTTTCGGAGGCGGCGTCGGGATCCGGGGTGGCCGAGAGCACGCCGGCGATCCGTTCGGCCGACACCTCGTTGGTCAGTCCGTCCGAACACAGCAGGTAGCGGTCGCCAACGTCGGGGGCCAGCACCCACACGTCCACGTCGACGTCGGGGGACACGCCCAACGCCCGGGTCAGGATGTGACGATGGGGATGGATGGCTGCCTCGGCCTCGGAGAGCTCCCCCCGGTCGACGAGCTCCTCGGCCACCGAGTGGTCCCGCGTCAATTGGTTCAGCGAGCCCTCGTGGAGCCGGTAGGCACGGGAGTCACCCACATTGGTCAGGACCAGCCGATCGCCCTCGTCGGTGGCCACCAGCGCGGCAGCGGTGAGGGTGGTGCCCATGCCCCGGAGGTCGGGGTCCTCCCGGCTGCGGTCCCACACCGAGCGGTTGGACTCGTGCACGGCGGCGACGAGGCCTTCGACGGTGGGCTCCCGGCTGAATTCCCGTTGCAGCGTCTCGATGGCCGTGTGCGCGGCCACCTCCCCGCCGGCATGACCGCCCATGCCGTCGGCCACGGCGAACAGCGTCATGCTCTCGAGCGCGAGGTCTTCGTTGACCGTCCGCACCCGGCCGACATCGGAGGCCGACCCCGATCGCAGGACGGTCAACGGCACCCGACCGGCACGGAGGCGCCCGTCACCGGGCGACCTCGAAGACCGTTCCGCCCACCTGCAGCAGGTCCCCCCGGTTGAGCCGCACCGCGTTCGTGACGCGCTCGGCATTCACCCACGTCCCGTTGGTCGAGCCGAGATCCTCGACCCACAACTCCCGTTCCCGGCGGAAGAGCCGGGCGTGGATGTTGGAGGTGTACGCATCCTCCACACGCACGCCACAACCAGCCGCTCGGCCGACCGTCAACTCGTCGGCCAGCTCGAAGACCTGACCGCGCTGCGATTCGGGTTCCATGATCTTGAGCCGGAAGCGCCCGGTCCGGTCCCGGCCCTTTTCACGACGCGGCACCGCCGGTGCGCCGACCTGTACCTCGGCTGCCGTGCTGCGCAGTTTCGGTGGGCGGACCTCCACCCACACCGCCCGGATGACCCGGAAGAAGAAGAGCCAGATCAGCGCGACGACCAGGATCTCCAGGCCCCGCATCAGGTTCTGGTTGTCCAGCGAGGTGGCCAGCAGCCTCATCGGGCCCCGATTCTCAGGACGTCTCGAAGCGGATGGTCGTCGTCCCCACGATGATCTCGTCCCCGTCCTGGAGTGGCCGCTCCCGCACGGGGACTCCGTTGACCCTGGTGCCGTTGGTCGACCCGAGGTCGACCACCACCACGTCGGTCCCCTTGCGGCGGACCTCGGCGTGCCGTCGGCTCACGTTGGGGTCGTTGAGCACGATGGAACACTCCGGGAGGCGGCCCATGACGATCGGGTCCGATTCCACCACCACCCGGTTTCCGTCGGGGAGCACCAGTGAGCCCGCGGGGAGGCCATCGGCCCCTTCGACCACCTCGGCCTCGACTGTGAACCGCCCTCCCT
Organism: Acidimicrobiales bacterium; assembly: GCA_035308625.1. Taxonomy (GTDB): domain Bacteria; phylum Actinomycetota; class Acidimicrobiia; order Acidimicrobiales; family UBA8190; genus DATGGF01. The sequence goes on from DATGGF010000591.1 coordinate 3,341, forward strand.
TGAGGCCCTCGTCGAGATGGATCTCGACCTCGACCGGGCCGACGAATCCGTAGTTCTCGGTCCGGGCATGCTCGCGAGCGGCATCGCCGAGCTCGCGGGCGAGCACGTCGACGAAGTTGCGGAAGCGCTCGGCGTCCTGGGGCGACAGGGTCACGACGAAGAAGTTGGGCGCGATGAGCCCACGCACGCCGACGCGACGGAGCAGGTCCATCTCTCGGGTCAGGCGGCGGCCGATCTCCACCGGCTGGAGGCCACCCCGCAGGCCCTTCGAGAAGGCTCCCTCGACGAGTCGCTCGAGCCGCTGCTCGAACTGCTGGAGTCCCAT
>DATGGF010000592.1:0-7457 GCA_035308625.1 Acidimicrobiales bacterium
GCCTACGAGCCGCCGATGCCCTGGCTCGAATGGTGGCCCCGGCGTCCCCGCCGAGGGGACGAGGACCCGGCTCGCTTCGCCGAGGACTTCTTCCGGCGCTTGGTCGGCGAGAACAGCTGGGAGCGGCTGACCGAGACGGCCCGGGCCGAACGGCGGGCCGACGGCCCGGCGCTGATGGCCGAGCTGACCTCGCTCCGGTCGCAGCGGGCGCCCTTCGACCCGACGAGGCTTCAGATGCCCGCCGTTTTGGGCCGTGGCGAATTGTCCGTCTGGCACCACCGCCGCGGGGTCGAAGAGCTCCACCGGGCGATCAGCGGCTCCGAGCTCGTGGAAGTAGCCGGCGCCGGGCATGGCGCGCATCTCAGTCACCCCGGCGCATTCGCCGAGCTCGTGCGCCAACTCGTCGAGCGCGCCTCGCCTCGCCACCAGGCGGCCGGGGTCAGACGCTCACCCGGCCACCACCTGGCCGATCACCGCCACCAGCCCGTTGCTCCCGCCGACGACCGGGACCGGTGACAGGGTGTTCTCGAGGATCGCGAGCACGCCCCCCTGTCCCGGCGGCGAGCCCCCTCCTCCGCCTGAGGGTGGTGGGGCGCCCCCGGGCGGCCCGGTGGGTGCGGTGCCGCCCCCCGACCGACCCGAACCACCGCCGGGGCTGCCCACTGAGACCGGACTGGCCCCTGGCGGCGCGCCGACGGTGGCGGCGGCCGCAGGCATGGCCGCAGACGCGCCGCCCGGGGGACCGGCCGACGAGGCCGGAGAATTGGGCGCAACGCCACCCGGCGCTGCCGTCGAGGGAGTGGATCCACCGCCGTAGCCGGCACGGGTGGCGGGCGGTGGCTCGAAACGGCGGGCGATCACCGGTCCGCTCCCCGCCGCAGCCGAGATGAGCGTCGCCACCAAGGACGCCACCAGGACGCCGGCCGCCGGTATCCAGATCCAGCCCAGCACCCCCCGCTGGGCGCGCGGGGCCGGGGCCGGGGCCGGCCGCGCCGACAGGGCCATGGCCGGGGCCCTGTCGTGGCGACGGCGGTACAGCTCGCGATCGGCCGCCTCGACCACCGCTCGGGCGTCGGGCCCGTCGGTCGGGTATCCGGCTGCGCCCCAGGTGAACGCGGGGGCGCCACCGGCTCGGATCCTCTCCATGAGCAGATCGGCCGTGCCGACCGACGTGAACGGCAGGAGGATGACGAACTCGTCGCCCCCGAGGCGGAAGACGGTGTCCTCGTCGCGCAGCGTCGAGTAGAGCGCTCGCACCAACGAGAGCAGCGCCGCGTCGCCGGCCGCGTGGCCCTCGGTGTCGTTGATGCGCTTGAGCCCGTCGAGGTCGACGGCCACCACCGTGACCTCGTGGCCCTGGCGGGCGGCCGCCGACAGGGCCGCGGACAAAGTCTCGTCGAGGGCCCGGCGATTGCCGACTCCGGTGAGCGCGTCCGTTCGCGACGCGCGCTCGAGACGGTGGAGCACCTCCTCAGTGGCCGACGCCGTGACCTGGTCCAGGGCGCGGTGCATGCGCAGTGGGTCGTCGACGCCGTTCGCCACCAACGCCTCGCGGAAGCTCGAGAGACGACCGACCATCTCGGACACCGAGCGGTGGGCCCGGCCCCAGGCGCGTCCGGCCCCGTCGAGATGGCCGGGCTCGCCGCCCAGATCGTCGAGCACAGATGTGACGACAAGACGGGCCTCGTCCTCGGGGATCAGGTCACCTTCCGCCAGACGAGCCCGCCACCGCTCCAACCAGAGCCTGGCGTCACCGGGCGGGGACTCTGCCATCCATTCCTGCCTCACCCCGGGATCAGGGGGTCACGAATCACGCCTGGTGCGTCACCCTCGGTAGTAATGGGGCAACGTTCACACAACCGTCTCCTTGCGGTGCCCCACCAGCACGCGGGGCTCAGCCGAGCCGGCTCAGGACGATGCGACGGCCGTCTGTGGCTCGGGGTCGTGCGGGAGGCCGAGGACGCGTTCGGCGATGATGTTGCGCTGCACTTCGGACGTCCCCCCGCCCACGGTGAGGGCACGAGCGAACAGGTACCCCTTGGCCCACACCACCTCGGGCCATGAGAACCGGTCGCCCCCGTTGGTCCCACCGGGCCCCGCTTCAGCGAGCAGCGCCCGGGTGCCGGTCACCTGCATGGCGGCCTCCATGACGTGCTGGCCGTGATCGTCGGCCAGTGCCTTGCGGATGGATGCTTCAGGCCCGGGTGGACGACCAGACAACGCCGCGCTGACGGTGCGCAGCCGGATGAGGCGCAGGATCTCCGACTCGCTCCACACCCGGGCCAACGTCTGGCGCACGAGCGGATCACGAGTGCCACCGCCGGCGCGCACCAGATCGACGAGGTCGCCGGCCGTCGGGCCCTGGCCCCACAGCGACCCTTCTCCCGACAGCGACACGCGCTCGTTGCCCAACGTCACCTTGGCCAGCGCCCAACCGGCGTTGACCTCCCCCACCAGATGATCGGCCGGGAGGCGCACTTCGTCGAGGAACACCTCGTTGAAGGCGTGGTCGCCGGTCATGTCGACGATGGGGCGGATGGTTACCCCCGGAGCGTGCATGGGGCAGATGAAGTAGGAGATACCGCGGTGCTTCGGCGCATCGGGATCGGTGCGGGCCAACAGGATGCCGAAGGTGGCGAGGTGGGCGAAGCTCGTCCACACCTTCTGGCCGGTGATCACCCACTCGTCCCCGTCGGCCACGGCGCGGGTGGACAGTCCGGCCAGGTCGGACCCGGCACCCGGCTCGCTGAAGAGCTGGCACCAGATCTCTTCGCCGGCCAGCAGGGGCAGGAGGTACCGCTCCTTCTGTGCTTCGGTCCCGGCGTGAATGAGCGTGGGCCCGGCCCACCCGATGCCGATCTGGTTCGAGGGCCGGCGCACGCCGGAACGGCGCAACTCGTCGTCGATGACCAACTGCGCGATGGCGTCGGCGCCCATACCCCACGGTCTCGGCCAATGCGGTGCCACATACCCCGCCTCGGCCAACGCCCGGGGCGTGGGATCGGGGTGCGAGTGCAGCCACTGTCGAAACGCGCGGCGCGCCGGGTGGTCGTCTCCGGGAAGGGCGAGGTCCACGACGCGCAGCGTAGGCTGCCACGATGACCGATTGGAATTACGCGGACGTGTGGGAGCTCGTGGCCGACACCGTGCCCCATGCTCCCGCCCTGGTCCACGGCAACCGGCGTGTGACTTGGTCGGAACTGGACAGTCGAGCCGACGGCGTGGCCCGGTTCCTGCTCGATCAGGGAGCCAAGGCCCAGGACAAGGTGGCGCAGTACCTCTACAACGGGCCTGAGTACCTCGAGTCGGTCTTCGCCTCGGTCAAAGCAGGACTGGTGCCGGTGAACACCAACTACCGCTACACCGAGGACGAGCTCGTCTACCTGTGGGACAACGCCGATGCCGTGGCCGTGGTGTTCCACGGGTCATTCTCCGAGCTCATCGAATCGATCCGGGGCCGTGTGCCCCGGGTGGCGACCTGGTTGTGGGTCGACGACGGCACCGGCCCATGCCCCGATTGGGCGGTCGACTACGAAACGGTCGCCAGTTCCGACCAGCCCCCTGAACGGGTCTCCCCGCCCTGGGGCCGCAGCGGCGACGACCTGATCATGCTGTACACGGGCGGGACCACCGGCATGCCCAAGGGAGTCATGTGGCGCCAGGACGACCTGTTCTGCCGCCTCAACGCCGGCAACATGATCAAGGTCCCCGAAGACGGCGGCCTCCACGGCGTGCGCAAGACGATCGTAGGGCCGGGGCCGATCATCATCCCAGCCTGCCCGCTCATGCACGGAACGGGCGCTTTCACCGCCTACGGCACCATGGCGGTCGGCGGATGCGTGGTAACCCTGGAGAGCCGCCGCTTCGACCCGGTGGAACTGCTCGAGACGGTCGATCGCGACAACGTGAATGTGATCGCCATCGTGGGCGACGCCTTCGCCAAGCCGATCCTCACTGCGCTCGACGCCAACCCCGGACGCTTCTCGCTGTCCACCCTGCTCGCCATCATCAGCTCGGGTGTCATGTGGAGCGAGGAGTCCAAGCGCGCGCTCCTCCACCACCATCCCACCATGATGCTGATCGACGCCTTCTCGTCATCCGAGGCCCTGGGCATGGGCAACTCGGTGTCGTCGGGTACGGCCGCCGAGCACACCGCCCACTTCACCCTGGGGCCCGACGTCCGCGTCATTGACCCCGACACCGGGGTCAATGTGGTTCCCGGCTCGGGCGAACGGGGTGTGCTGGCGCTGGGTGGTCGCAATCCGTTGGGGTACTACAAAGACGCAAGCAAGTCGGCTGCCACCTTCCGCGAGATGGACGGCGTGCGCTATTCGATTCCCGGCGACTACGCCACAGTGGATGCCGACGGGTCGATCCAGCTCCTGGGCCGGGGCTCGGTGTGCATCAACACCGGCGGGGAGAAGGTCTTCCCCGAGGAGGTGGAGGAGGTCTTGAAGCGGAACCCGGCCGTGCGCGACGCGGTGGCCGTTGGCGTGCCCGACGAGCGCTTCGGCGAGGCCGTCACCGCGGTGGTCGAGCTGTGGCCCGGCAAGGAAGCCGCAGAGCAAGAGTTGATCGACGACGTGCGGGCGCACCTGGCCGCCTACAAGGCGCCGCGCCGGGTCCGGTTCGTCGACACGGTCGGACGCTCGCCGGCAGGCAAGGTGGACTACGCCCGGCATCGCCAGGAGATGGCCGCCTGGGTCTCGGGCGGCGGAGCGTCGGTGGCCTAGGCTCGCCCGCCGTGAAGGGCGTCATCCTGGCTGGAGGCAGTGGCACCCGTCTCCACCCGCTCACGAGGATCACCAACAAGCACCTCCTGCCGATCTACGACCGGCCCATGATCAACTACGCCATCGAGGCCCTGGTCATGGCGGGCATCACCGAGATGATGCTCGTGACCGGCGGCACCCACGCCGGTGAGTTCCTGCGCCTGCTCGGCAACGGTCACGAGTTCGGGATCGATCGCCTCAGCTACGCGTACCAGGACCGGCCCGGTGGCATCGCCGAGGCGCTGGGCCTGGCCGAGCGTTTCGCCGCCGACGAGCCCGTGCTCGTCATGCTGGCCGACAACATCGTCGAGCAGACCTTCCGGCCCACGGTGGAGCGCTTCAGCGAGCAACGCGGCGGGGCCCGCATCGTCCTGACCGAGGAGCACGACCCGGTGCACCTGCGCCACTTGGGCGTCCCCGAGTTCGGTGACGACGATCGAATCGTGCGCATCATAGAGAAGCCCGAGAACCCGCCGAGCCCATACGCCGTCACCGGGATCTACTGCTACTCCCCCGATGTGTTCCGGGTGATCGGCACCCTGGAGCCTTCGGGCCGCGGCGAGCTCGAGATCACGGACGTGAACAATTGGTACGTGGACCAGGGCACCATGGCCTTCGACGTCCTCGAAGGATTCTGGGGTGACGCCGGGGAGTCGATCGACGCGTACTACGCGGTGAACGACTTCGTCCGGGCCAACGGGGCCAACAAGGGCTAGGTCAGGTGTCGAGGAAGCGCCGGATGGCGAAGGCCGAGCCGATGGTGCCGACGACGAGCCCGAAGATCACGACGAGCAGGTTCGTCACCGCTACCTCGCCTCCCGACATGCGCATCTGATAGAGCACGCTGTTCGGGCTGCCGTTGGCGAACCCGTCGAGGAGCAGGTGCAGGCCCACCACCACCAGGGCGGCCACGCCGGCGCCGAGCACCCCCTGTATCAGGCCCTCGAACATGAAGGGCACCCGGATGAACCAGTTGGTGGCCCCCACTAGCTTCATGACCGACACCTCACGCCGCCGGGCGAAGATGGCCAGCCGGATCGTGTTGAGCACCAGCACCACCGCCGACAAGCCCAAGATGGCCGACACGGTGAAGAACACCCACTGCAGGATGTGGGTCACCTGCTCCATGTTGCGGACGGCCTGACTCGGATAGTTCACGTCCTTGATGCCCGGCCGTCCGTGGAACTGTTGGTAGACAGCGGGTGCCTCGTTGGGGTCCTGGAGCACACAGCGCAACGAGGCCGGCATGGTGGCGACGGTCAGAGCCTGGGACACGTCGGGCGAGAGAAGGTGCTTGGCCTCGTTGTAGTCGTACTCCTGGTTGCGGTAGAGGCAGGTGCGGACGTAGGGGAGCTGGGTGAGCTCGTGCGAGATGGACGTCCGCTGGTCGTTGGAGATGCCCGGGTCCAAGAACACCAGCACGTTCACGCCGTGCTGCCATTTCGTGGTGGCATGGGCCACCCCCTGGCGCAGCAACAGCGCGGCGCCGACCAGCGACAGCGACACGGCCACGGTGAGGACGGCGGCGATCGTCATGAGCCGGTTGCGCCACAGGTTCGACGCGGTCTCCCGCGCCACGTAGTCGATCGAAACGGCCATGCTCCGGCCCCCGCCTCAGGTCCCGTACCCGTAGACCCCACGCGCCTGATCGCGCACGAGGGTCCCGTGGTCGAGCTCGATGACGCGGCGACGCATCTGGTCGACGATGCCGGCGTCGTGGGTGGCGATGATGACCGTGGTCCCGGTTCGGTTGATGCGGTCGAGCAGTCGCATGATCCCCTGGCTGGTGGCCGGGTCGAGGTTCCCGGTGGGCTCGTCGGCCAGCAGGATGAGGGGCCGGTTGACGAAGGCGCGGGCCACCGCCACCCGCTGCTGCTCACCGCCGGACAGCTCGCTCGGGAGGTTGTCGCGTTTCTTGGCCAGGCCCACCAGATCGAGCACCTGGGGCACCTGGGAGGTGATCACGTGCTTGGGCCGCCCGATGACCTCCAGGGCGAAGGCGACGTTCTCGAACACCGTCTTGTTGGGCAGCAGGCGGAAGTCCTGGAAGACACAGCCGATGTTCCGCCGGAGATACGGGATGCGCCAGTGACTGAGGCGGCCGATCTCCCGCCCGGCCACCCAGATCTGGCCTTCGTCCGGCACCTCTTCGCGCAGCAGGAGCCGGATGGCCGTGGTCTTGCCCGAGCCCGACGGGCCCACCACGAACACGAACTCACCCTTCTCGATCTCCAGGGAGACCTCACGGAGTGCGACCGTGCCGGCCTTGTAGGTCTTCGTGACGTTGTCGAAGCGGATCATCGGCTCGACCCCTCAGCCGGCACTGCCGGTCCCCCGCGGCCCACCACGGCGCTCAAGGTCGCCCTGAGGCTAGCAGCACCGGTCACGAGGTCGGGGGCTGGTCGCCGGCCTCGGACCGGCGCCGGCGGAGCTCGGCTTGGATGAATTCGTCGATCTCGCCGTCGAGCACGGCGTCGACGTTGCCGGTCTCGAAGTTCGTCCGCAGGTCCTTGACCAGCTGATATGGGGCCAGGACGTAAGAACGGATCTGGTTGCCCCAGGCCACCTCGACCTTCGGCCCCGAGAGCGACTCCATGGCCGCATGACGCTCGGCTTGCTGCAATGCGAGGAGCTTTGCGGCCAGGATCTGCATGGCCCGGGCCCGGTTCTGGTGCTGGCTCCGCT
>DATGGF010000593.1:0-2318 GCA_035308625.1 Acidimicrobiales bacterium
CCAGGGCCCGGACCCGCTGAATGTTGGGATTCCAGCGTCGCTTGGTCCGCCGGTGGGAGTGGCTCACGCTCATCCCGAATGACGGGTGCTTGCCACAGATCTCGCAGACGGCAGCCACGACGCGAACGCTCCTCGGAGGGCCGGAAGGACGAAGCGAAAAGGTTAGCATCCTCCCCGTATGCGGCCGATCGAGCGCCTGGGGCCGGCCGACCTCGTGGCGGCCATGGTCGCCTACCGCGATGCCTTGCGCCTGCACCAAGAGGCCATCAACCGGCTGAACGTGTATCCCGTGCCCGACGGTGACACCGGCACGAACATGGCGCTGACGCTCGAATCGGTGGTGTCCGAAGTGGACGGCAACGGCACCGGCGCCGGGCCCATGGCCGAGGTGTGCCGGGCCGTGACCCACGGGTCGCTGATGGGTGCGCGGGGGAACTCCGGCGTCATCCTGTCCCAGCTGCTGCGCGGGCTCACCGGCGTGTTGGCCGGTGCGGACGAGGCGGGCGGGCCCGAAGTGGCCCGGGCGCTCACCGCGGCGAGCAACGCCGCCCGGGAGGCGGTGTTGCGCCCCGTCGAGGGGACGATCCTGACCGTGGCCCGGGCCGCCGCCGAGGGGGCGAGCGCCGCGGCCGGCGACGACGAGTCGCTCCTCGGGGTGCTCGAGCAGTCCCGCGCCGCCGCGGCCGACGCCCTGGCCCACACCCCGGAGCAGCTCCCCGTACTGGCCCGCGCCGGTGTGGTGGACGCCGGGGGAACGGGGTACCTGCTGATGCTCGACGCGCTGCTCACGGTGACCGACGGGCGCGAGCTCCCCGAGCCACCCCCGGGGGACACGCGTCCGGCTCCACAGAGCGAGAGTCACCCGTGGAGTGACGAGTCCCCGGCCGAGGAGATCGAAGGCGGGTTGCGCTACGAGGTGATGTACCTGCTCGAGGCGCCCGACGACACGCTCCCGGCGTTCCGTGACGTCTGGGCCGGTGTCGGTGACTCCATCGTGGTGGTGGGGGGCGAGGGACTGTGGAACTGCCACATCCACACCAACGACGTCGGCGCGGCCATCGAGGCGGCACTCGACGCCGGTCGACCGCGCAACATCCGGGTCACCGACTTGGCCGAACAGGTGGACGAGGAGCGCTGGGTGCGCGAAGGCGTCGGCGCGCCGGCGGCGGAGCCCGACATCGGGCCGCCCCCGCGCACGGCCGTGGTGGCCGTGGCCAACGGCGTAGGCATCGGGCGCATCTTCCGCTCGCTGGGCGTGCACCACCTGGTGCCCGGGGGCCAGTCGATGAACCCCTCCACCGCCCAGATCCTCGACGTGGTGGAGAACGTGCCGTCGCCCGAGGTCGTATTGCTGCCGAACAACGAGAACATCCATCCGGTGGCGCTCCAGGTGTGCGAGCTGGCCCACAAGCCGGTGCGCATGGTGCCGACCAGCGGCATCGTCGAGGGCTTCGCCGCCTTGCTCGAGTACGACCCCGAAGCGGGGGCCGAGGAGAATTCCGGGCTCATGGCCGCGTCGGCGCGCCGGGTGGTGGCCGGCGAGGTGACCCAGGCCGTGCGCGAAGCGGCGGGCCCGTCGGGACCGATCCGGGCCGGCGACTGGCTCGGGCTGTCGCGCGACGGCATCGAAGTGGTGTGCGACTCCGTGGTGGAGGCTGTGTGCGGGCTGTTGGGCAAGCTCTTGCAGGGCGATCACGAACTGGTGACGCTCATCGAAGGTGAAGGAGCGGGGACGCCGGAGACACGGCGGATCACCGAGTGGCTCGAGGAGCAGCGTCCCGACCTGGCGGTGGAAGTGCACCACGGCGGCCAACCGCTGTACCCGTACCTGCTCAGCATCGAGTGACTCGGCGCGCCGTCGGATGACGGAATCGCCGGCCTCCGTGGTGGCCGGGCGGTCGTTGCGCAGCCTGGCGGAGCTCCCGGTGACGAGGGTGCACCGCGTCGGCATCCGCCGCGCCGAGGCCCTGGCCGCCCTGGGGATCGAATCGGTCCTCGACCTCGTCACCCATTACCCCCGCCGGTACGTCGACCGCACCCGTCAAGCCGACGTGGCCGCGCTCCAGGTGGGCGAGGAGTCGGTGGTGCTGGCCGAGGTCCAGACCTGCCGGGCGCGGCGTACCCGGCAGGGCCGGGCGCTCGTCGAGCTCGACGTCCGCGACGGCACCGGGGCGCTTCGCATCACCTTCTTCAACCAGGCCTGGCGGGCCAAGCAGCTCGTCGAGGGTCACCGCGGGCTGTTCGCCGGCAAGGTCGGGTCGTTCAAGGGGACCCGCCAGCTCACGCACCCGGACTTCCAGCTGCTCGACGCCGACGAC
>DATGGF010000594.1:0-8728 GCA_035308625.1 Acidimicrobiales bacterium
GCGTTCATGTCCGCCACATAAGCGATGCTCGGCGCCATGGAGCTGCCGGCGAAGGCGAGGTTCAAGGCGAAGGGGGGCGGCTGGTCGTTCAGGGCGACCGTGATGCCCTGCGTCATGGTGGCGGCGAAGCGAGCGTCAGGCGGGTAGTTGTGGAGGTGGTCCCATGCCTTGGTGGCGAGCGGCCCCAAGTGGCCCTGGAACTCGAGTACGGCCTGATCGAACATGCCGGCAGCTTGGACGAGCAACTGGCGGGCGTTGGGCGGGCCGATCCCCTCGAGCACGTAGATGGCGCCGCTCACCTCTTGGCCCCCGGCCAGGAACGCGGCGTAGACCTGACGGAGCGCGGCGGCGTGCTCCTCGAATGACGCCGGCGTCTGCCACTTGGCCGTGTCAGCCTGCAGCCGGTTGTAGTCCTGGTACCAGACGGCATCGATGTCGGCGCCCATCCGGATGAAGAACGCCATGACGAGCGGGTACGTCAGGCTCTTGCTGGACACCGAATGGACGATGCTCATGAGCTCGGCCGAGTCGCTGCGGAGCGCGGGAGTGGAATGGAAGGTCTGCGTGGATGCCACCTCGGCGGCGATGTGCGTCATCTGCGTTGCGAACGGGACCGACGGACGAAGGAGCTGATCGAGGACGGGCTCGCTGATGCCCAATTGGGCGGCGTAGGAGACCGCCGCCACCGGGAACTCGATGGTGTTCATCTGGGCGCGAGCCGAAGCGACCGTGGCCAGCCGGGCGGCGTCGTCCGCCGTCGCACTGGCGTTGCGTCGCGCTCCCCAGGCCCCATTGGCCGATAGCCCCAGCAGGCCCGCGGCCGACACGAAGGGAACGAGGATCAAGAGCACGAGCAGGCTCCGCACTCCGAGCCGACGCCGGCCGGACGAGGGCGCCAGAGTCGTGCCCGTGTGGCTGACCTGGGCGAGCGTGGGAGGAACTGAGCCCACTTCCGCCGTGAGGGAAGCAGATTCCATAGACGTTTCCGTCGGTTTCTAGACACTTCGTCTTTAGGCCAGCTACCGACGTTGGCCTCTCGTGGTGGCAGAGAGCGTCGAACAGGAAGGCCATTGCACCGGCGAAGGGAATTCCCAGGCCACGCACCGTGATGATCCGCCTCGGCCGCCCACGACCCGGAGGCCTTTCGATCACCCAGAGAACCAATACGACACGCGCCGCTATAGACGGTGACGCGTGGAGTCGGGTAGCCGGCCTCGGTCGGTTTCGTCGGCCCAGCTCCTCCGCCCACACTCGACCCGAGTCCACGCCTCCCAATGACCTCACATCCGTCCGCGACCGAGCCTGTGAAACACCTGTGTTCCAGGAGTCGCCGCGTACAGTGCAAGCGTGGACAGCCCTCGAGTGACCGTGGTGCGCAGTGCGTACGGCTGCTTCAACGACGAAGACATCTCAGGGTTGCTCGAGCTGCTCGACCCCGACGTCGAGCTCCCCGACATCCTCCACGAGTCGGTCCTGCGAGGCCGGGAGGAACTCCGCCAATTCTTCCAGGACCAGTTCGAGGTGGTCCACCACTCGATGTTCGCCAGCGAGATCATCGAGGTCGGTGACGCCGTTGTCGCCGCGGCCATGCACCAGATCTACGACCGGGCCGGTGTGCCCCTCGGCTCGGGAGTGACTGCGGTGCATCGTTTCACCTTCCGCGAGGACCTCATCGTCAGGGTGGAGTTCAGCGCCCTCGACGACATCCCCGACGCCGTACGAGATCGCCTGACCTGAGCTCTCCGGCCGGGCCCGGGGACGTCCCCCCTCGGGCACCGGGCCGTCTGGTCGGGCGGGACCTAGGCCTGCCCGCACCAGGGCTTTGGGCCCTGCATTTGCCCTGGTTCATTGATGCCCACTGGAGGAGGTCAGCGTGGCCCGCGGACAGCCTCCGGCGTCCGACGCACACAGGAGCTGTCCCTTGCTGCCGGGGCACGGTTTGGATGAGGTGGGGAAGTGTCAGTCGAGCCGGAGGTCCCGTATGCCGACGTGCTCATCGTCGACGACGATGCCGCCGTTCGCACGTCTCTCGTCGACGTCGTCCGATCGGAGGGCTATCAGGTGATCGAGGCGGCGGACGGCTTTGCCGCGCTGGAACTCTTGGACACCACCTCGATCGGCGTTGTCCTGCTCGACATCCGGATGCCGGGGCTCGACGGCTTCCAAATGCTCAGGATGCACGCTGGTGCCCCACGGGTGGTCGTCGTCTCGGCCGACCATCACGACGCCATGACGGCTCCTGAGGGAACCGATGTCTTCATGTTCCTGCGCAAGCCGGTGCCGCCCCCCGAGCTCCTCGCCGTCATCGCCCAGGCCCTGGCCGAACCGAACGGCCCACCCGCCTAGGGCTGTTCGACCAGCGGGCGGGTTCCCGACCGGTGGATGACGTCGACGTCGCCCCCCAGGTAGGAGGACACCACCCGGACGTCCGACAGGACCTCGGCGGGCGTGCCCCGAGTGACCATCTCGCCCAGGTCCAAGGCGATGATCTCGTCGGACACTGCGCTGATCAAGGGCATGTCGTGCTCGATGATGACGATGGAGCAGTTGGTTGCCTGCTGGATCTTCTTGAGCAGGGGGCCCAGCGCCTCGGTCTCACGTTGGGCGATGCCTGAAGACGGCTCGTCCAGGAGCAGCACCGTGGGTTCGTGGGCGACGACCATGGCCAGGTCCACCATCCGGCGTACTCCGGTGGAGAGCTCCGAGACGAACTTGTCCCGGTATGCCGCCAAGCTCATGAGTTCGACGAGCTGTCCGACACGGGCGGAGACATCACGCTCCGACACCTGCATGGCTGGGAGGTCTAGCAACGCGGCCAGGTGATCCCGGGTAGCGATGTGGCGCTCCAGGCCCAGAGCGAGGTTCTCGGCAACGGTCAGCGACGGGAAGATCCGGGCGTCCTGGAACGAGCGCCCGAGGCCGTGGGCGGCCCGGCGGGCCGGCGACCACCGGCTGACATCGGTGCCGCACAAAGCGATGCGCCCGCCGTCGAGGGGAAGGATCCCCGAGATGAGATCGAGCACCGTCGTCTTGCCGGCCCCGTTCGGCCCGATCAGCCCCAGGGTCTCGCCCTGGTGGAGGTCGAAGCTCACGTCCTCGACCGCGGTGATCCCGCCGAAGCGCTTCGTCAGCCCGCTCACGTGCAGGACGACGGGCTGTTCGCCGACAGCTGGAGACTGGCCGTTGGCGGAGGGAGTCGCCGGAGCCGGTCCGGCCGCGCCCTGGAGGAAGACCGAGCGCAGGATGTCCCCCCGGTGCAGCAGCTCGGCGGCCGGGCCCTGGAAGCGGACCTCTCCCTTCTCCATGAAGTACGCGCGCTGGGCGATGGTCAGGGCGACGTTGACCGACTGCTCGACGAGGATGACGCTGCAACCCTCGGCGTGGATGGCCCGGACGATGCCGAGGAGCTGCTCGACGACCGTCGGGGCCAGGCCCAGCGACAGCTCGTCGATGATGAGCAACTTGGGCTTGGCCACGAAGGCCATTCCCAGTCCGAGCTGCTGCTGCTCGCCGCCGGAGAGGTTGCCGGCCATCTGGTGCCAGCGCTCGCGCAGCCGGGGGAACAGCTCGAGGACGCGCTCGGTCCGGGCGTGGGTTTCCGCGGCGTTCTCGCGGGCGTACAACCAGGCGGCTGCCTTGAAATGCTCGGCCACGGTCAACGTCGGGAACACGGCCCGGCCGCCCGGGACCTGGACGATGCCGAGCTTGGCCGTGGCCACGGGGCCGACGTGGGTGATGTCGCGCCCTTCGAACACGATCGAGCCCTCCACCGGCTCGACCAGGTTGGAGATGGCCTTGAGCAAGGTGGATTTGCCGGCACCGTTGGTGCCGAGCAGGGCGACGATCTCGCCCTGGCCGACCTCCACGTCGACTCCGAAGAGGACTCGCACCTTGTCGTAGGCGACATGGACTCCCCGGCAAATGAGGAGCGGTGCGCTGTCCGCGCGCAGCGTGCCGGTGACGACGGGCGGCTCCACCGCGAGGGGGGCCAGGACCGGCGTCGGCATTTGGGGAACCGGGGCAGGAGCGGTTGGAGCGAAAGGCGCTGGGACTGGCGCGAAGGCGAGCACCGGAGCCGGCTCGGTTGCCGTAGGCGCCGAAACTGCCACGGGAACGACCGAGGGCACGACCGAGGGCACGACCGAGGGCACGACCGATGGCATGAGCTCGGGACCATCCCCGCGCCGCGATCGTCGCCAGTTGCGCAGGTCGAAGAACACGCCGAAGGCGAGGCCGGCGCTGCACAGGCTCACGGCCAGGGTGAGCTTCACGACCCCACAACCTCGCCTTCCGCGTCGCCGCCGGGCCAGCGCCCCGACATGGCCGCCACCGGCGTCGCCACCGGAGCCGTGGCGGATGCCGCCGCCTCCAGCGATCCGGGGACCGGCACTGGCTCGGCCCCCTGAGCCCGGTCCTCGAGGAGCGACGGCACGACCAGCCCCCGTCGGCCGGCCACGCGGCGCAAGAGGTTGTCGCGCAGCTGCATGCCTCCCTCGGCCGAACCACCCGGGTAGAACGACGAGTTGAGCAGGAGCAGCGGGCCGGTCACGAGCAAGGGCGCCACCGTCTCGATCGTGTTCGAGTGGAACAGGGTGTAGATCTTCGGCCCGAAGACGACCGTCAGCTCCAGCACCATCACGCCGACGACGGCCCACGACACCGAGCTGACGCCGGCGATGGCGACGGCGAGGAACAGCGTGAGGCTGGCCTCGATGGTGTAGGTGCCGGGCACCACGTTCTGCTGGGCATAGGCGAAGAGGACACCGGCCAACCCGGCGATCCCCCCCGAGATGGCGAAAGCCGCCAGCCGGGTGCGAGCCGGGTGCACGGCAAACGCGCTGGCGCCGCGTTCGTTGTCGCGCAGGGCGATGAGCACCCGTCCCGACCGGTTGCGCCGGAACGCGTGCGCGGCCGCCATGACCAGGGCCAGGAATACGAGGCACAGGTAGTAGAAGGACCGGTCGCTCGTGAGGTCGATCCGCCCGTAGAGCAGCGGTCGGTCGAGATGGGCGGCCAGCCCCGACGGCAGGATGTGCCGGCCGATCCAGTAGTGCTGGTTGAGGATGTAGTCGGGCACGGCGAAGCCCACGGCGAGCGTGGTCACGGCCAGGTAGAGCCCCTGGATGCGCAGTGACGGCAGGCCGATGACGATGGCGGCCACGACTCCGGTACCCACGCCGACCCCGAGGGCGGCGAAGAAGTCGATGTTGTGATTGGCCACGAGTCCGCCGGCTACGCCGGCGGAGATGCCGACCAAACCGAACTGTCCGAGGCTGATCTGCCCGGCCCACCCGGTGAGTACCACGAGGGACACGGCCACGATCCCGTACAGGGGCAACAGGACGATGTACGACACGTTGGCCGGACCCAGGATGAAGGGCAGGCCCACCATCAGCGCCGCGCCAGCCAGGCCGAGACCCCACCGCGCCGTGGCCACTTCGGGGAGGTGGCGCAATTCCGCGGGGATGGGACGGAGTTGGCGCACTGTCTGCCAGCGCCCCTCCCCGGCGTCGAGCGCTCGGGCCGTGCGGCGGGGCTGGGTGAGCAGCGCCACCAGGATCACGATCACCATGATCGACGACGAGATGCTGTTGTCCCCCGAGCGGATGATGGTGGCGGTGATGAGCACGCCGATGCCCATGCCTGCGGCCAGCGCCACACCCAGTCGTTCCATCCGGGCCACCACGGCGGCGGCCAGCGCGTAGAGGAGGGTGTCGAAGCCCAAAGTGGCGTCGCTCGGTGTCCCGATGAGCGGCGCCTGCACGAAGATGGCCAAGGCGGCGAGCAAACCGGCGAGCGCCCACGCCGCCGCACTGATGCGGCGGACCGGGATGCCGAGCAGCTGGGCCCGCTCGGCGTTCTCGGCCGAGGCCCGCAGGGCGATGCCGAGCCGCGTGTAGCGGAGGAACCCGGCGAGGGCCAGGGTCACCACGGCAACGGTCACCAGCGCGGCGATCTCGTTGCCGCTCAGCAAGGGCTGTCCCCGGCCGTTGTGCCAGACCAGGTTCTGCCAGGGGGTGGGCACGGTCGAGCCCTCGTTGGTGGCCTTCTGGCCGAACCAGACCGGGATGAAGAAGCCGAGGATGGCCAGGCTCTGGGCCACGCCGATGGTCATGACGGTGGCCATGAGGCGCGACGCCTTGTCGAAGCGGCGCAGGACGAGGTCGGCCATCAGGCCGAGCAGTGGACCACCGACCAGCACGATGGGCAGCACGGCCATGTAGTTGACGCCGTACTGGAGCACGAGGGTGAGGGCGATGATGGCCGGAATCGCCCCTACCGCGCCGGCGGCGAAGTTGATGATGCGGGCTGTGCGGTAGATGAGGACCAGTCCCACGCCGATGATCCCGTACAGCGAGCCCAGGGCCAGTCCCGACACGAAGTCCGGGGCCGACAGATGGAACGCGAGCTCGATGGCGGCGTAGAAGATGGCAATGGCGGCAAGCCACCGGCCGATCCTGGCCGCGGCGGTGGGCCCGCGCACCGCGTCGACAGCGGCATCGAGCGGCGCCGGAAGTCGTGCGCTCGTCACGACCGTCCGGTCGGGATGGGCGGCTCCGACAGCTTGGGGAACTGGTTGGGCAGGAAGCGGGAGTTCTCGATGTCGACGTAGGAGCCGGGCTGGCCGTTGTAGGCCGACGGCGTGTCCTTCGACCAGTAGGCCACCCGGGCGTCGGTCACCCAGTTGTAGCTGCCGTGCGAGAACCCAACGGCAGCGTGCCCGGTCGTCCCGCCGCCGATGGTGCCCATGGCCGGTGCCGCGGCCGCCATGCGTGCCGCGGTCAGGTCGGGACCGGTGTTCTCGACCAGCCCGGCGAACATGTTCCACAGCTCCCATGCCCCGGTGGCCACGTACGGCTGCATGGGCAGATTGGTGCCGCCGCCGAGCCGGTAGACCCGGGGACCGGTCACCTGGTTGGCCGATTGGAGCGCGGCGGTCGACATGATGCCGAAGGCGGTGTCGAACTCGCAGCCGGCCTGGTATGAGGCGCAGGCCAGCGAGGATTGGGTGGCGGTGGACTGGTAGTTCTGGGCCACGGGGTCGACTCCCATGCCCTGGGCGTCGGCCAACACGTTCTCGGGGTAGTAGTTGTGCTGTTGCTCTCCGCCGTAGAGGATCTCCGGGGCCACCGGGTCGCACAGGCACAGCACGTCGGTGGCCGGGTTGTTCGGTGTGTCCATGGCCGAGATGCCGGCGTTGATCTGTTGCGCGGCGGTGCTGATGTCCTGGGCGTAGAAGTAGTGGTGCTGGTTCACGCTGTCCCCGTCACCGCAGTCGCGGTTCAGCGCCGGTACCAACACGTTGGTGACCGTGTCCTCGTTGTCCGGGTCGTTGGTCGAGATCACCCCGAGGACACGCTTCTGGCCGTTGAAGTCCTGGGCGGAGTTCTTGTCCTCGGCGAAGCTCACCACCCGGTCGGAGTTCTTGCTGCTGAGCTGGTTGCACCAGAACGAGGCGAAGCCTTGCTCGATGTGGGTCGAGCTCTCGCTCGAGGACCAGAAGTACGGGGCGTTGGCCTGGGCGAAGGCGTCACTGAAGCCGACGCCTCCGAGTGCGATGGTGTGGTCCTGGGCCAGGCGGGCGAAGCACGCCGAGCACAGGGTCGTGCCCCACACCACGGCGTAGGGCTGCAGGGTGTGCACGATGGAGTCCATCTCGGCCAGGAGGCAGGAGGTATCGGGCGGCACGGTCTGGCACGTGCTGCGGAAGGGGACGATCTTCAGCTTGCGGCCCCAGAGCACATAGTGGGCATTGACGAAGTTCTGGAAGGCGCGGTCGACCTGCTGGCTCTGGTCGTAGGTGACGTACAGGCCTTGGGCCCGGAGAATGGTGTCGACCACCACGCCGGCGTCGCTGTAGTAGTCGACCACGGTGATGGTGTGGGCGGTCACACCCTGCGACGTGGCGCCCCCGTTGGCGAACGAGCCGCCGATCGTGCCCGGCGTGCACGGCGGTGCGTAGAAGTCGATCGACACGGAGAACTCCCGCCCCCCGGCACAGTGCGATCGGTCGCCGCTGGCCGACGCGGTGGAGAACCCGGCCACCGGGCCCGAGGGTGCCGAGCCCGCCCCCTGGGCGCTCTGGCTCTGCGAGGTCGACGGAACCAGGAGGACGATGAGCACCTGAGCACCCAGCACCACCCCGAGGGGGAGGTACCGGCGCAGGACACGCCCGACCTTCACCGGGGCCGGCCTTGGTCAGCCCCAGAAGAGCGAGGTGGTGCCGCCGCGCCAACCACCCCGATCCCGGCCCGCGGGCCGGGCGCCAGACGTCCCCCCATGCGTCCCACACCCCCTCCAAGCCAAGCTAGGCCCGATCGGGGAGAAACGCCATGGCCCACACGGTGGCGGTGACCGGGAGGTTCAGTCCCAGAGCGGGGCGGGGGCCTGCCCGGGCCGGTAGTGGCCGGGGAGCATCCCGCCGCCGGAGGCCCGCTCCACCCGGCGCTTCATCCCTTCGCTCAGGACGTCGGCCTTGATCATCTCTATGAAGAGCGCGGTGGCGTTGCCCACGTCGAAGAAGTCCCGCTGCCACGACCACTGCCAATTGCCGCCGTAGCGGAACCAGCTGCCGCCGATCCCCGCCACCTCATAGGCGCCGCCGTCGGGGCGCCGGGCGTCGGCGATCTGCTTCCACAGTCCGATCACCTCGCCTTGCTCGGGGTCGATGAGGACCTTTTGGTACGGATACACCCAGCCGTCGAGCCCTCCCATCTCGAGGCCCAAT
>DATGGF010000595.1:0-1592 GCA_035308625.1 Acidimicrobiales bacterium
CGCCGTCGGCCTGCGGTGGCCCGAGGTGGCCTTCGACCTCCCGGCGGGCGCGAAGCGGGTCGTGCAGCGCGCCGACGGGTACGTCGCCACGATCGTGCGCGGCCAAGCCGTCCAGCGCGACGGCGAGGACACCGGGGCGCGCCCGGCCGGCGTCATCCGGCGGAGCTGATGCGCGACTCGCTGCAGCCGGGCATCAGCAACGAGGCCCGCCACACCGTGACCAAGGACATGTCGGCGCCGCACCTCCCCCGCGTCGTGCTGTCGACGCCGACGATGATCGGCCTCATCGAGGGCGCGTGCCTGCTGGCCACCCGGCCGCACCTCGACGACGGCGAGACCACGGTCGGCACCCACGTGTGCGTGAGCCACCAGGCGGCGGCGCTCGAGGGCGAAGAGATCGTCATCCGCTGCCGGCTCACCGACGTCACCAAGCGGCGCCTCACCTTCGACGTCACCGTCGACACCGCCACCGCGCGGATCAGCGAGGGCACCCACCAACGGGCGGTGGTGTCGCTCGACCGGATGCGCAACTAGCTCAGGCGCTGCCCCCGGCCAGCCTGAGCAGGTCCTCGATGTCGAGGCCCTCCGGGACCAGCCCGAGGCCCATCGCGTCCTCGAGCAGCTGGCGCTGGGTCTTGGGCCACCACGGGGGCGAGACCGACCCCTCGATCGACGCCGGCGCGACCGGCGCCCGCGTGGCCGACGCCTGGTAGACGGCGAAGCACAGCTGCAGCACCTCGATGCCCCCTTCGCCGGTCATCTCCGGCGTGGACCCCTCCAGCAGGGCGTCCACGAACGCCTTCGACGAGTTGCGGAAGCCGGTGCCCCAGTCGGCGTCGAGGTTGGAGAACACGACCTCGGTCCCGTCGGACCGGTGCCAGATCAGCGGCGACAGGTCGAACATCTCGCCGGTGGCGCGGGTGACCCAGAGGAGCCCTTCGGTCCCCTGCACCTCGAACACCTCGTCGGCGCCGTAGTAGCGGGTCCGCAGCTGCATCTTGGGCGCGTACGTGACCTCCATGGTGCCGATCAGGTCGTCGCGGTCGTACTCGAAGATCGCGGCCATCGGCGACTCGAAGAACAGCGGGCCTTTGCGCACGACCGCCTGCACGCTGCGGATGCGCTCCGGGAACAGCCACAACGCCACCCCGTACTTGTGCACCATGTCGTCGAACAGGTGCCCGCCAGGGCTGTGCTCGTCGAAGCGCCAGATGTAGCCCGACGGGTCGAGGGCGCGCTGGAACGCGGAGTCGCCGTCCCCCACGACCGTCTTGACCCGCAGGAACAGGGGGGTGCCGATCGCCCCTTCGCCGATGAGCCGCTTGGCCTCGACCAACGGCGGATAGTGGAAGAAGCACTCCGACACGCGGAACACCACGCCCGCCTTGGCCACCTCGGCGGCCATCTCCCGGCAGTCGGCGACCGAGTTGGCCATCGGCTTCTGGCAGGAGATGTGCTTGCCCGCCCGGGCGGCGGCGATCACGTGCTCCTTGTGGAGGTGCGTGGGTGTGAGGACCTCCACGGCGTCGATCTCGTCATCGGCCAGGAGGTCCTCGAGGCGGGTGTAGGTGCGCTCCACGCCCCACTCCCGG
>DATGGF010000596.1:0-2163 GCA_035308625.1 Acidimicrobiales bacterium
AAGAGCGTGGCCATCAAGGCGCCCGGCTTCGGCGAGCGCCGGAAGGCCATGCTGCAGGACATGGCCATTCTCACCGGGGGCCAGGTCGTCACCGAGGAGGTGGGCCTCAAGCTCGAGAACGTCGGCCTCGACCTGCTGGGCCGGGCCCGCAAGATCGTCGTCACCAAGGACGAGACGACGGTCGTGGAAGGCGCCGGCGACGAGAACGACATCAAGGGCCGGATCAACCAGATCAAGGCCGAGATCGAGAACACCGACTCCGACTACGACCGCGAGAAGCTGCAGGAGCGGTTGGCCAAGCTGTCGGGTGGGGTGGCCGTCATCAAGGTCGGCGCCGCCACCGAGGTGGAGCTCAAGGAGAAGAAGCACCGCATCGAGGACGCCGTGTCCACCACCAAGGCCGCCATCGAGGAGGGTGTGGTGCCCGGTGGTGGTGTCGCCCTGCTGCGGGCCCAGAAGCACATCCTCGACAGGGCCGAGAAGCTCGAGGGCGACGAGGCCACGGGTGCGCGCATCGTGGCCAAGGCGGTCGAGGCGCCGCTCAAGCAGATCGCCGAGAACGCCGGCCTCGAGGGTGGCGTCATCGTCGAGAAGGTGCGCAACCTGAACAAGCCGGCCGAAGGGCTGAACGCGGCCACCGGCAACTACGAGGACCTGTTCGACGCCGGCGTCATCGACGCGGCAAAGGTGACCCGCTCGGCGTTGCAGAACGCGGCGTCCATCGCGGCGCTGTTCCTCACCACCGAAGCCGTCATCGTGGACAAGCCGGAGAAGGAAGCCGCGCCGGCCATGCCCGGTGGCATGGACGACTTCTAAGTCGGATCCACGACGCGGGCCGCGGCCAAGCGGCCTCCGAGATGGAGAACTGGCCCCGGCCTCACGGCCGGGGTCAGTTCGCGTCTAGCCGAATCTCACCTCGCCGGCGTCGATGGGAATCGACGACAGCCCGGCATGTCCCGAACAGTCGCTCAGGATCTGCCCCGCTTGCCTTCCCGTCTGCACCGACGCGGTGGACAGGGCTCCGTGGTCCTGCCCGGCGAACGAGCCCGACATCGTGGAGCTGTGGTTCTGGCCGGGGAAGGCGAACCCGACCTCGCCCGACGGGCCGATGGTGACGACGAACCCCGTGAAGTGGAGCGCGCTCGGTTCGATCCCGGCCGGTGTCCATGTGGTGCGGATCGTCAGCGCCTGCGAGCTCGTCGGGGTGGACACCCCGCCCGAGGACGTGGGGAACTGGGCCAGGCCGGCGCAGGCGCTCGAGTGCACCGGGATGGTGAGCGTGGCCACGCCGCCGGTCACCCGGACCGCCGAGCCTGAGGTCGAGCACCGCGACAGCGCCGCGGTGACCGTCACCGTCTCGGGCGAGGTGCCCGTGGCCGTGAGCGGCGGCGAGAAGACCACGGAACCCTCCACCTGCGCGCACCGGACGCTGCCGCCGGCGGCCGTGGCCGTCGCCTCGACGTGACTGGCGCCGCATCCCACGGCGAGCATCGCCGCTCCGATGAGCAGCACCGCCGTCGTGGCGCGTACCCCCGCTGGCCCCCGCATCGCCCCAGTCTGCCGCCCGGCGGTGGCCCGCCCCCGGTTTCCTAGACTGAACCCGATGGACCTGCCCCACGACGATGCCGGCCCCGGCGACGGCGCCTTGTCACCCACCACCGGGCTCGGGGTCCTGCACCTCTTCTTCCACGGCGGTCCCACCGTCGACGCCGAAGCGGTGCAGTCGGCGTTGAAGCACGCCCGCCAGGCCGGCGACCAGGTGGTGACGGTGGCGCTGCTCGGGCACAAGGCCGACCTCGGCGTGCTGGCCCTGGGGCCCGACCTGCACCGCCTTCGCGCCCTGCAGACGGCATTGCGCCGCAGCGGCCTGGAGGCGACGGGCTCGTACGTCTCGCTCACCGAAGTGTCGGAGTACGCGGCCGGGGTGCCGGAGGAGATGCGCCAGGCCCGGCTCTATCCGCAGCTGCCGCCGGCGGGCATGCCCGCGTTCTGCTTCTATCCCATGTCCAAGCGCCGCCACCCCGACCGCAACTGGTATGCGCTCGACTTCGAACGGCGCAAGGAGCTCATGCTGGGCCATGGTGCGGTGGGTCGTGAGTTCCGGGGTCGTGTCCTTCAGCTCGTCACCGGCTCCACCGGTCTCGACGACTTCGAGTGGGGGGT
>DATGGF010000597.1:0-5530 GCA_035308625.1 Acidimicrobiales bacterium
CGGCACGCGACGAATCCAGGGTCTGGTCCGGGCGCGCTTCGATTACGGCGACGTCGACACCGGCCAGCGTCAACTCGCCAGCCAGCATCAGGCCGGTCGGGCCGCCTCCGGCGATCACCACGGCGTGCTCGCTCATCGTCGCGCCTCACTCTGCCGTGATCCGAGCCTCCATGGCTCATGCATGGGCTGTCCTCCGTTTTGTCGGCCACGGGTCCCGGTTGGTGATTGTGCGGCATCACCGGGGCCTTGATGCAAGTGGCAATGCAGCGGTAATTTGACGGTGGCGGCGAAAAGGCGGGTGTCCACCGCAATTCGCGCACCCGTATGCTCAGGACCATGACGCTTCTGCGCATGGACCACGTCGGCATCGTCGTCGACGATCTCGACGCCGCGATCTCCTTCTTCGCCGAGCTCGGCCTGGAGCTCGAGGGTCAGATGCCGGTGGAGGGGAAATGGGTCGACCGCGTCGTCGGGCTCGAAGGCGTGCAGGTGGAGATCGCCATGATGCGCACCCCGGACGGCAACAGCCGGCTCGAGCTGACGAAGTTCCGGGCACCGGAGTCGATCGGACACGAGCTGGCATGTGCCCCGCCCAACGCGCTGGGCGTCCGGCGGATCATGTTCGCCGTCGACGACCTCGACGAGGTACTCGATCGCCTGGCCACCCACGGCGCCGCATTGGTGGGCGAGGTGGCGCAGTACGAGAACAGCTACCGGCTCTGTTATGTCCGGGGCCCCGAGGGCATGATCGTCGCCCTGGCCCAGCCGCTCGGCTGACCGCGGCGGAGCTACTCGCTCGGGAAGCGCACCCTCGGCACGGGCTGGGCCCGGCGGGTGGCCTCGGCCCGTAGGCGGCGCCGCAGGACCCGGCCCTTGGACAGGAAGCCGACCGCCACCTGCAGCTTGTTGCCGGCCAGGCTCCAGTCCCCGAGCGCCCGTTCGACCCGGAAGTGGGCGTGGCCGTTCTCCGGCGACACCGAGCCGACGAGGGTCCGGTTCTCCTGGCCGGTGAACAGTTCGGGATGGGCGTGCATCGTCAGGCAGGCCGGACCGGCCGCCAGGGCCGGTGCGCCGGCACCCAGCCGGAGGCGCAGGCCGTCGTCGACGAGCTCGGCGCCGGCCGCGGGCAGGCACAGGGGAAAGCCGTTCGCTCCCACCACGGTCAGATCACAGAGCGGGAGCCGGGCCAGTGCGTCCTCGGCCACTGTGCGCCACGACGGAGGCGGCGCGATCCATGCGCCCGGACGAGCTCCCGGTGGCGCCGGGTCGGACAGCGGTGCGGCCGTGCCTTCGGGTGCGTTCCACTCCTGAGCGGGCTCCGACAAGTCCCGATCGGGCCACCAGCGGATGTGTAGGGGAGTGATCTCCACCCAGATGCGGGCGTAGTACCAGACCATGCGGCGCAGCGCGGCCTTGGGTTGGCCCTTGGTGGCCTCCGGGAGCTTGGTGGAGTTCAGGCGGACGTAGCGATCGGTGTTGCCCTGGAGGTCGCTGTCGCGAACGGTGGCGAGGCCCTGGACCACGACGACCGGCAGCGCGGTGAGGTCCTTGCCGATGGGGTCGGCGAACAGCAACGCCACCCGCGGGTCGCGGCGGGCGCGTTCGGCTTTCCCCGGGTAGGTGAGGCCGGTCGACACGTCGAGGGTGGAGCCGTCGGCCCCGACGTAGGGCGTCGTCGGTACGGTGACCGGCGCCCCCGCCCTCGTCAGGGTGGCGAATTCCACCGTCAGCGAGCGTTCGAAGACATCGAGCAGCTCGTGCGGCCAGCCCGCCGGGTTCACAGGGCAGCCACGAACACCTGCTGGCAGAGCGCCGGCGCCAGGAGCACGGTGCGGCCGTCGACCTCCAGCGTGGTGGTGCCGTCCTCGTCGCGGCCGCGCACCAGCGCGTCGCGTCCGGGAATGCAGCCACTGCGGTCGAGCAGCTCGAGCGACGCCATGTCCAGCTCGACCTCCTCGGTGATGCGCTCGACGCGCACCTTCGCGCCCGGCGCCACCTCGGCCAAGCTCATCTGGGAGATGGCGTCGTCCTCGTCACCGGCCGACCCGGGGATCGGGTTGCCGTGGGGGCAGGTGGTCGGATTGCCCAGCAGCTCGACCAGGCGGGCTTCGACCTCGTCGGAGATCACGTGCTCCCACCGGCCGGCCTCCACGTGCACCTTGTGCCAGGGGAGGCCGATGATGTCCACCAGGAGACGCTCGGCCAGGCGGTGCTTGCGGATCACGCTGTCGGCCAGGGTGCGCCCTGGGCCGGTGAGGGAGATGGCCCGCCCGCTGCGCACGACATAGCCGTCCGCGGCCAGGCGGTCGAGCATCTCCGACACCGATGGCGCCGAGCGGCCCAGGCGTTCGGCGATGCGGGCCTGGATGACCGGTGTGCCCTCCTCGGTGAGCGACTGGATGGTCTCCAGGTACTCCTCCACCGGGGGGTGGTAGCCGTCGGTCACGGCCCGAATTCTACCGACCCCTTCCCCGGGTCACCCCCGGCCCGTCGGACGCCCGCCCCGTCCGGGTACGGCGCCCCGGGGAGGTGAGGCGGTACCCGGACGGCGGGCGCGACTGGTGCGACCGGCGGCGCTAGGCGGCGCGGCGCGGCAGCGGTTCCGACGCGCGGTGCAACTGGGCGTCGACGTCCACTACGGCGCGCAGCGCCCGATCGACTTCGTGGGCGGCATTGTCCGCCGCACCGGTACCGGCCAGACGCCGTACGACGTCAGCCATGATCTTGAGGAGCGTCGGCATGTCGGCCCTCCTGCGGTCGTCGCTGCCGTACATGACGAACGGTACGGATCCCAAGTGTCCGCCCGGTCACGGCTCTGTGAACGCCGCGGAAATTCTCCGGACGCGGGAACGACACAGGGAGTTGGCCGGGTCTCCACGTGCCTGTCGCCCGCAGTTCACCAGGCCCGCGTACGGTGCGCAGCCCGAAGCAGACGTCCGCCGCATTTGGCCGGTGGGCGGCGGCCGGGAGGGGCGGGTTGGTGCGTCCCACCTTCGGCCCCCCCTCAGGAGGACGCTTCCGTTCCCGGTGCCCGGTCGCCGCCGATCGGCCGGTTGCCGCCGGGCGACGGTCAGTGGGGCGACGGCCGGTCGACGGCGGGTGGCCCGCCGTTCGACTCGTGGTGCGGGCGCGTCGTCGACGGCAGTGGCGCCGATGGCGCCACGGGCGCAACTTGTGAGGGGTGGCCCGTGGACGGCGCGACCTCGGCGGCCGGCGCGTTCGGGCCTGTCGCCGGGCTCGATGGTTCGGCCGCCGGCCGTGGCGTGCCGGGCGGCGCCATTTGGGGCCCGAGCGCACCGGGCCAGCCATAGAGCGGCGTCATCTCCAAACGGCGGCGGTCGATGTGGTCGATCAGCCGTCGCCAGCGCTTGCCCTCCACGGCGGCGAGGCGATCGGGGACGTCCGCGGCCAACCCGGCCGACTCATGGCGATAGCGCTCGGCCACCCCGCCCATGGCGAACACCGTGGAGCGCGTCAGCCCCTCGGTGTCGTCGGTGGCGAGCGAACGCAGTTGGTCGGCCGCCACCCGGGCGTCCTGGAGCGACCCCAGGGTGTCCTGCAGCTTCACCACCCGTCGTACGTACTTCGAGGTCTGGCCCGGATAGAGCTCGGAGAAGAATTCGAGCGTGTAGCGCAGTCGCTTGGCCCGGATGCGCACGCGGTGGTAGTCCTCGGGATGGCCACTGTGACGGGCCCGCTTGGCCGCCTTGCTCACCGCCCGGTGGCGGGTCCGGACGAGATCGGGCGCGGCCAGCATGGCCGGCGCGTGGGCGGGCCCGGCCCGGCGGGCCGGGCCCTGGCGCAACATGGTGGTGAAGGTCGTAACCAGGCGCTCATAGCGGGCCGACTCGAAGCAGGCGAGCAGTGTGGTGCGCGCTCCCTGCCGGCGGCGGCCCAATAATTCGGCCAGGTCCTTCAAGGCGGCGCGGTCGTCGTCGGAGGCGCCGTCCATCCAGCCGTGGACCCGCTCCAGTTGCACGTCGAGGTCGCGCACGGTGCCGAGGCAGTCGGCGACCCAGCCGAGCTCGGTGCGCACGTGACGCATGCGCGCCGGGAGCACGTCGACGAACAACGCCAGGGCGGCTCGCATGCGCCGCGTGGCCACGCGCATGTCGTGTAGGTCCTCGGGGTCCTCCCCCAGGCGCGTCCCGGCCTCGTGGGCCAGCATCAGAGCCAGGTTGCGCCGCAACACCACGAAGCCGACCTCGGCGACAGTCGGCACCGGCGACAGCGCCGTGGGACCGAGGTCCGGCCCGGCCGGCACCTGGAGGCCCGATCCGAGCAAGCCGGCTTCGAACTTCGACAGCGTGGCCGGCTGCAATCCGCAGTCCTGGCGCAGTCGCTCCACCAGCGGCGCCAACGTGTCGACCCAGTCGGGATGCACCTCGATCTCGACGCGCCGCATGCGCAGGGGTTGGGGGCTGTCGTGGACGCCGATGACGGTGTCGTCCAGCGCGATCTCGCCCACCTCGTCCCCGCCCACGACGAGCGCGTAGGGTCGGCGCCGCGTGCGCACCTCGAACAGCTCGTCGAGGTGGCGGCTGCCTACCAGCGCGTGCAACCGCCGGCCTACGGGACCGTCGGCGCCGAGCCCGGGCAGTCCCTTGTCGGGCAGCGCTTCGGTCACCTCCAGGCGGCGCCGCAACCCGCCGACGGCCTGGGTACGGTCCTTCAGCGTGACCTCACCGCCCCCGACGCCCGGTCCGGTCGCCGCCGCGGCCCTGTGGCCCGATGTCCCGCCGGTGGCGCGGACGGCCACGGCGCGCGCCCGCTGGCGCACGCGGGCCACGAAACCCGATCGCCCGATGCGCCAGTCCTCGGTGTCGACGTACGTGTCCACAAGTCGCTTGACCGGGCGCGGTTCCACCACCACGGCACCGTTCGCCGACGCGACGGGCCCCAAGACGGTGGCCGGAGGAACCGGCGGTGCGGCCAGCCAGCGCTCGACCGGCCGGAGGTCGAGCGCGTCGAATTGCCATTCGACTTCGACGTCGGAAGAGGGTGCGCCCGGAGGGGAAGGGGGCATGGAGCCAAGGCTACCGGCCTGTGGTTGAGCCGTCTGGGGGCGTCGCCGGCCTGCTTCTGTGAGATCGCGCCCAACTTTCGCCGGGGTCCGCACCGAACTTCTCCCATGCCGGTAGCGTGGCCGACATGGCCCGTGGCGTGACCCGACGAGCCCTGACCTTGGACCGCAGCACCCTGGTGCAGGCGGCCGGCGGGGTCTTGTTGCGTCGTTCGGGGCGCCGCCGGCTCGAGGTCGCGGTCATCCACCGGCCAGTGCGCAAGGACTGGTCGCTGCCCAAGGGCAAGCTGGAGCCCGACGAGACCTTCGAGGGCTGCGCCGTGCGCGAGGTCCTCGAGGAGACCGGCTACGCCTGTGTCCTCGGCGCCTTCGCCGGTCAGACCCAGTACGTCGACCGCCGGGGGCGGCCCAAGGTGGTCGCCTACTGGTTCATGGACCCCGCCCCGGGCGTCCGGTTCGACGATACGGCGCCGCTGATGGCCACCGACGAGGTCGACGAGGTCCGCT
>DATGGF010000598.1:0-3894 GCA_035308625.1 Acidimicrobiales bacterium
CGGCGTAGATGCAGATCTGCGACATGAGGAAGTCGCGCTGCACGTCGAGGACCAGCGGCAGGGCTGCCGCGATCACCACCGCGGTCAGCACCCCGCTCGTGCCCACTCGCCGGCGCAGCACGTCTCCCATAGGGCGGAAAGCGCCGGTCCCCATGGACCAAGGCACGCGCTCGCGGGTGCGACCGGCTTTCTGCAACGACGCGGCCCGGACCAGGAGCGCTCCTTGGAGCAGCAGGAACAGGATGAGCTCGATGGTGGCTGTGCCCGTGGAGGGGTTGGTCAGGTTCCATTGCAGCGCTTCGAGCACCACGCCCACGCCGATGCCCGCGGCGAAGGCCACCGGCAGGCTCACCATGCCGCCGATGAGCGCGGCGAGCAGAGCCAGCAGGAGCAGGTCGGGACTGAGGACCTGGCTCAGGGCGCTCGTCTGCCCGGGCGACGCCAGGATGGCGGTGACCGCGGACAGGCCACCGGCGATGGTCCACGCCACCGTGGACGTCCGGCGCACCCACACGCCCGACAGGCGGGCCGACTCCGAGTTCTCCGCCGCGGCGCGCATGGCCAGTCCCCACGACGAGAAGCGGATGAAGGCGGCCAGGCCGAGGGCGACCAGGGGAGCGACGATGAGCGTCAGCACCTGCCCGGTGGAGAACAGGAACGAGCCGATGTGGAAGGTGACGTGCACCGGCAGGGGGAAGGGGCGGAAGAGCTTGCGGGGCCGCACGAAGGGCAACAAGGTGAACAGGTACAGGACCTGCGACAGGCCGATGGTGGCCACCATCACCATGACCCGGGGTCGCTTGAACAACCGGCGCAGCACCAGCTCGGAGCCGGCTCCGGCCGCGGCCGCCAGCACCAGGGCGCAGGCGGTGGCGAACCAGTAATTGAGGCCGAAGTCGTAGTACAGCTTCACCAGGAACACGGCCGCCACCACACCTAGCTGGCCCTGGGCGAAGTTGACCACCCGGTTGGTGCGGTAGACGAGGGTCAGCCCTACCGCCAGGAGCCCGTAGTTGAGCCCGAGGATGGCGCCCTCGAGCAGTACTGCGGGGGGAAGCGACATCGCGGCTCAGCCCTCGGTGGCCGAGGCGAGGAACACCGGCCGCAACAGGTCGGAACGCCCCAGGAGGTCGGCCATGGGCCCGTCGTAGCGGATCTCACCGCGTTCCAAGAAGAAGGCGTGAGTGGCCAAGGTGGCGGCCCGGTCCACGCTCTGTTCCACCACGACGACCGTGGCCCCATCGGCGTTGGCCCGCCGCACGATGCCCATGAGGCGTTCGACAGTGAGCGGGGCGAGCCCGAAAGCCAGCTCGTCGATCATCAGCAACTTCGGCTTGGTCATGAGCACCCGGGCGAGAGCGAGCATCTGCTGCTCGCCACCCGACAGCGCGCCGGCCGGCCGGTCGAGGAGTGCTTCCAATTCGGGGAACAGGCTCACCGCGTCGTCGAGGGCAACGGCTGAACCGGCACGATCCTTGCGCAGGCTGTGCTCGCCGATCACGAGGTTCTCCCGCACGCTCAATCCGGGGAAGGTCATCTTGCCGCCGACGAGCAGGGCGGCCCCGAGGTCGAGTATCTGCTCGGGCTCGAGGTAGGTGCAGTTGGTGCCGAAGATGCGGATGACGCCCCGATGCGGGTGGTCGAGACCGGCGACGGCGCGAAGCAGCGTGCTCTTGCCGGCGCCGTTGGTCCCGAGGAGGGCCACGATCTCACCCTCGGGGATCTCCAGGTCGACGTCGAAGAGCACCTGCTGGGTGTCATAGAAGAAGTCGAGGTTGTGGATCTGCAGCGCGGGGATGGGCGCACCTGAATTCCGCCGCTTGCCCTCGGCGTAGCGCTCGAGGACGTCCTCGATGACGAGGGTGATGTCGCGGCGCACGTAGCGCGAGCCGATGAACAGCAGCACGCCGCCGACGGCGCACGTGGGGCCGATGAGGGTGAGAGCGGTGGTCACGCTGTGGGTGGCGTCGCTGATGGCCCCGAGCAGCACCGCGCCGGCGAAGCCCCCGAAGACCAGGCTGTAGACGCCGAACATGCCGAAGCAGATGGCCCGCATCTCGGCCGGCGCGGTGGCGGCCAGCGTCTGGAAGATGGCGATGGCCAACGGGGCGATGGCGGCCTGGGCCAGGAATTGCAGGGTCACGACGATCCACAGGTGCGGCATGTACAGCGACAGCGTGAACAGCCCGCCGTAGAGCGTGATGGAGACGGAGGCCAGCATCAGCGGGCGCTGCGGGGCGCGGCGGAACAGCCGGTCGCCGACGGAGAAGGCGATGGGTATCCCGAGGAAGGACGACAGCCCGATGATCGAGTACACGTCGGCCCGGTGAGCGACGCTCAGGTGCCACACCCGCTGGTAGTACAGCGACCCGAAGAGGGGGATGCCCGTGCCGGCGAACCCGAGGATGGCTACCGCCACCAGCTGGTAGTAGAGCGACTTGATGCGCAGCAGCCTGGTCACCGCGCTGCCGAGCAGCACCTTGGGCCCTGACTGCAGCTGGCTTTCCGTGTCCATGCCCGCCGCCTTCAGGATGAAGCTCGACTCGTTGGAGCCGCGGTCGGGCTCGGGCAGGAAGAGGGTGGCGATGCCGATCGGCACCCCGGCCAGGGCGACCAAGAGCGACCACCGCCAGTTGTGCGTGGACGATGCGATGTACCCCACGAGGAGGATGCCCAGTGTGTTCGCCACCGGGTCGGCCAGGTTGTGCCAGGCGAAGATGCGCGCCCGCCCCGACGTGGGGTACGCGTCCGACAGATAGGCGTTGTGCACGGTGTCGCGCGTGCCGATGCCCACCGCCGCGGCCATGAACAGGAAGACGAACGGCCACACGTTGTGGGCCAGCGCCATGACCGGGACGAGCACCGAGAAGACGATGAGGGTCACGCCGGCCACGAGGCGGCGGCTTCCCCGGTCGGCCCACACCGCCACCGGCAGGCCCCAGGCGATCTGCGAGACCGCCGCCACGAACGTCAGGGCGCCGAGTCCGGCGTCGCTCAGGTGGAACGAGCGGCGGATCTCGGGCCCGAGCACGCCGATGCCGCTCTGGATCAGGTTGGTGACCAGCGCACCGGCGGTCAACAGGATGAGCGGCAAGAAGCCCCCGACGCGAAGGATGGGAAGCAGCGGAGGGGGCTTGCCTTCCCCGGTGCCGGGGACGAGCTCGAGGCCGGCCAGCTGCTCCTGGTCCTTGCTCTTGGCCACCACCTCCTTGAGCAATTCGTCGGGGACGGTGAACGCGAACAACGGTTCTTCGGCCACCACCCCCGTCCCCCCGGACTCTGACATCGGCGTCAGGCTAATCAGCGGCGTCGTCGCCCGACGGCCGCAGGCCGATCACGGCAGTTGCAGCGGCGTCGGCGGCCGGTCGCAAGGCGCGGTAGCGCGCCGCGGCCTGGTCGTCGACGGGCAGCTCCTCGACCACGGGGTCGAACGCGTCGAGATCGGCGTCCATTCCGAGCGCCTGCCAGCCGAGTAAGGCCGCGCCGGCCGACGCCGCCTCTCCCGACCGCCGCCGCCGTGCGGGCAGGCCGCAGATCGCGGTGAGCACGTCGGTCCACGCCCGTTCGCGGGCTCCGCCCCCGGCCAGGGCGATCGTCTCGAAGCCGCGCGCTCCCGCCGCCCCGGCCTCAGCGGCCACGGCCAGGCAGCGGGTGATGTCCCAGGCCACCGCCTCCAGCGCGGCGCGAGCCAGCTCACCCGGGCCGTGGCCGGCCTCCAGACCGATCAGCCCGGCGCGGGCGGACCCGTTCCACCACGGCGCCCGTGCTCCACCCAGCCAGGGGAGCACGACGAGGCCGTCCGCTCCCGGTGGCACCGAGCGGGCGCGCTCCCACAGCTGGGCCACGCCCGTTCCGGTGAGCCCGGAAACAAGGTCGAGGAGCGAGCCGGCCGCC
>DATGGF010000599.1:0-1514 GCA_035308625.1 Acidimicrobiales bacterium
TCAGGGCAGCCGACTAGGTCGAAACCGGGCGGAGGGATCGTAGAGGTGACTCGAACGTTCCTTCGGCCGGCGGACGAAAGGTCAGCCGGAGCGGCGAATCCTTTTAAACCGTGCCGGTGGCCCTCACGGACATCGGTGCGAGGCACCGGACGAACAATCGGTGCCAGGCACCGTGGTGCCTGGCACCAGATCTGGCTGAGGCCGCTCTTGCTCCAGACCGCGTGGTCTGCGCCGAACAATCGGTGCCAGGCACCGTGGTGCCTGGCACCTGCAGGAAGCTCGGTGCCGGGCACCCATGCGGGTTCTGCACGCCGTCACAAGGGGCCTCGGCTGAACCTGGGTTGGCCGGTTCCGACTGCGATCAGATGCCACCACTCGTGCTGGGAGCCGGGCAACGCGACGATGTCGAGGCGGTCACTCGTCGAGTCCGAGAGGACGAGGATGCCGGTGGGTGGCAGCCGCAACGCGATGCCGGGGATCGGTTGCAGATAGGCCGGGATCCGTGGGTGGATACGCCGAAGGTGGAAGATCAACGAGTTCCTCGTCTCGAAGGCTCCCTTTCTACAACCAACTCCCCCGTGGCACGGCGTCAGCGCCGCGCGCCATTCCGCCAGGAGGGTCGTCTCAACGGTGGCGGGCAATTCAGCCACTGCGGGGGCGATCCCAGTCGAGCGATCGACGACGGGAGCCGCTCCCTGGGAACAGCCCGAACCGAGCAGTCCGACGCTCAACGCCGGCAGCGACAGGGCACGCCTCACACTGGCTGCGACGTACCGGACCTACCGAAAGTTCCACGAGCGCTGACCGCCGTCCAGACTGCCAGGCCCCGGCCGAACAATCGGTGCCAGGCACCGTGGTGCCAGGCACCGGACGGACATCGGTGACCGGACGAACAATCGGTGCCAGGCACCGTGGTGCCTGGCACCGATGCGGGCCCGCTCGCCGATAGCATCAGCACACATGCCGCGCGTGCTGATCGCCGAGGACGACCGGGTCATCGCCAACGCGATGGCCCTGCACCTGCGCCGGGCCGGGATGGACGTCGAGGTGGCGGACGACGGCGAGAAGGCCCTGGCCAAGCTGCGGTTCGAGCGACCCGACGTCGCGGTGCTCGACCTGATGCTGCCCGGGGTCGACGGCTGGCGGATCACCGAGACGCTGCGCACGGAGGACATCACCATCCCGATCGTGATCGTCAGCGCCCGAAGCAGCGAACACGACACCGTGCATGCCCTGCGGATCGGCGGCGACGACTACCTGCGCAAGCCGTTCGGCATGGCCGAGCTGGTCGCCCGGGTCGAGGCGGCGCTGCGCCGGTCGGGGATGGCGCCGATGCCGGAGCGGGGGGAGCGGATCGAGGCGCCGGGACTGGTGATCGATCCCGACCTGCACCAGGCGTTCCTCGACGGCGTCGACGCGGGCCTCACCCGCACGGAGTTCCGGCTGCTCCTGACCCTGGCCGGCGAGCGGGGCCGGGCGCTCTCCCGCGACCAGCTCCAGCAGCGGGTGTGGGG
>DATGGF010000600.1:0-2642 GCA_035308625.1 Acidimicrobiales bacterium
TCATCGCCAAGGCGGTGGCCAATTCCCCCGCCAAGAAGGTGGGGGAGGCCACCGGCAACGCCAACATCCGGAGCTACTTCCTCAACATCAAGGGCCCGGAGCTGCTCAACAAGTACGTGGGGGAGACCGAGCGCCAGATCCGGCTCGTCTTCCAGCGGGCCCGGGAGAAGGCGGAGGAGGGCGTGCCCGTCATCGTCTTCTTCGACGAGATGGACTCGCTGTTCCGCACCCGGGGCACCGGCATCAGCTCGGACATGGAGTCGACGATCGTTCCCCAGCTCCTGGCCGAGATCGACGGGGTCGAGACCCTGCGCGACGTCATCGTCATCGGCGCCTCCAACCGGGAGGACCTCATCGACCCGGCCATTCTGCGGCCCGGCCGGCTCGACGTGAAGATCAAGATCGAGCGCCCCGACGAGGAGTCGGCCGCGCAGATCTTCTCCCGCTACCTGACCGCCGACCTGCCCCTCGACAGCGCCGAGGTGGACCGTCTCGGCGGGGGGGACGCCCAGAAGGCGGTCCTGTCGATGATCGAGTCGACCGTGAGCGAGATGTACCGGGCGGACGAGGAGAACAAGTTCCTCGAGGTGACGTACCAAAACGGTGACAAAGAGGTTCTCTACTTCCGCGACTTCGCTTCGGGCGCCATGATCGAGAACATCGTGCGGCGGGCCAAGAAGCTGGCCATCAAGCGGGCCATCGCCGGTGAGGGCGCCGGCGTGCGCACCAGCGACCTGCTCGAGTCGATCCGCCGCGAGTACAAGGAGAACGAGGACCTCCCCAACACGACCAATCCCGACGACTGGGCCCGCATCTCGGGGAAGAAGGGCGAGCGCATCGTCTACGTCCGCACCTTGCTGGCCGACACCGAGGAGACGAGGGGCGGTCGTTCCATCGAGCGGGTGGGTACCGGCCAGTACCTGTAGGAGGGCTCGGGACGCCCGCGGTGGCGGCCTTCGGGCGGACGCCGAAGCGGCGGTCCCAGGCAGTAGGGTCGGTTTCGTGGCGGTCGTGAAGATCTGCGGGATCGAGACCGAGTACGGGATCCACCATGTGGCCGGCGACGGCAACCCGGTGGCGTCGTCCTCGATGCTGGTCAACGCCTACGTCGCCGACCTGGCCCGGGTGGGGTGGGACTTCGAGGACGAGACGCCCGGCAACGACGCGCGGGGCTTCGCCCGCGAAGGGGCGCTGCCGCCCGAGGTCGAGACCCATCTCGTCAACGCCGTCCTCACCAACGGGGCCCGGTACTACGTCGACCACGCGCACCCCGAGTTCTCCACTCCGGAGTGCGCCGACGCGTTGGAGGTCGTGCGCTACGACAAGGCCGGCGAGGAGGTGCTGCGACGGTCCATGACGGCGGTGGGGCGGGTGCTCCCACCGGGACAGTCGATCGTCGTCTACAAGAACAACTCCGACGGCAAGGGCAATTCCTACGGCACCCACGAGAATTACCTCATGGACCGGGCCGTCCCCTTCGCCCGCATCGCGCATCTCATCACTCCGCACTTCGTCACCCGGCAGGTCTTCACCGGCGCGGGCAAGGTCGGCACGGAGACGGCCGGCGCCTCGGGGCGCGACGTGTGGTTCCAGCTGAGCCAGCGGGCCGAGTTCTTCGAGGAGGAGGTGGGCCTGGAGACGACGCTCAAGCGGCCCATCGTCAACACGCGCGACGAGCCCCATGCCGACCCACAGCGCTACCGCCGGCTGCACGTCATCGTGGGCGACGCCAACCTGGCCGAGGTGGCCACCTTCCTGAAGGTGGGCACCACCGCGCTGGTGCTGGCCCTCATCGAGGACGACGCGTTCGAGGGGTTGGACCTGACGCTGGCCAACCCGGTCAAGGCCATCCGCCAGGTGTCGTTCGACCCCACTTTGCGGGCCACGGTGGAGCTGGCCGACGGGCGCAGCGCCACCGCGCTGTCGGTGCAGTGGGAGCTGTTCGGATTGGCCCGCAAGTACGCCGAGGACCGGGGGCTCGCCTGCCTGGGCGACGAGGCCGTGGGCCAGGAGGTGCTGCGGCGGTGGGAGGACGTCCTCCAGGGCCTCGAGACCGACCCGGTGACGGTGGCCCGCAAGGTCGACTGGGCGGCCAAGCTCCAGCTGCTCGAGGGATATCGGGACCGCCACGGCCTCGACTGGGACGACCATCGGCTGGCCGCCGTCGACCTCCAGTACCACGACCTGAGGCCCGAACGCTCCTTGTTCGCCCGCCTCGACACCGAACGCCTTGTCGACCCTGTTGACGTGGAGTCGGCTGTGACCGACCCGCCCCGGCGGACGCGGGCGTACTTCCGGGGCCAGTGCCTGCGCCGGTGGTCGTCGGCCGTGGCCAGCGCCAACTGGGACTCGTTGGTGTTCGACCTTGGGACAGACCCCTTGCGGCGCGTCCCTATGATGGACCCGCTCCGGGGAACAGCCGATCACGTGGAGGAGTTGCTGGCCACCAGCGCCTCGCCGTCGGATCTGTTGGCACGGCTGAGCGGGTAGGAGAGAGCGGAGATGGCAGAACGGGAGTTGAAGCGGCGGCCCCAGACGGCGCCCCGTGAGGAGACCGCGCCCGAGGAAACCGAGGCGCCGGCCGCCGGGCAGGGGGAGAAGCTCAAGGCCGAGCTCGACGACCTGCTCGACGAGATCGACGA
>DATGGF010000601.1:0-6939 GCA_035308625.1 Acidimicrobiales bacterium
AGGTTGTTTCCGACAGGCTGGAGGAACGACGAGTACCCCGTGAGCTCGAGCTGGCCGGCCAATTGCGGACTGTGCGGGTCGTGCAGGTCGAGCACGTACAGCGGGTCGGTCTGGCGGAACGTCACCACGTACCCCAGCGGGCCGATGAAGCGCACCGCATAGATCTTCTCGCCGCTCCCGAGGCCCGACACCGTGCCGACGGTGACGAGCGAGCCCCCCTGGGGCTGGAGGATGGTCACGCGGTTGTCCGACGCCGTGGTGGGCGCCACTCCTTCGTTGGGGGGCGGGGTGGCCGAGCCCACCGTCGTGGCCACCCGCAGGTAGCCCTCGTACTCGGACATCGCGTACTGGCCGATCAAGGTGCCGTCCACCTCGGCCGAGCCCACGTACACCGGCGCGCCCGGGTTGGCGAGATCGAACCCGTGGATGTCGGTGCTGGCCGGTGGCTGCTCCGACGGGACCGGGACCGGTGCGGCGATTCCCGTTGCGCTCGGCGCCCCGGTGGCGACCGGTGGGCTGGACGGGGCGGTCCACGCCGTGGTGGCCACGTACAGCGACGTGGCGCTGGCGTACACCGTGCTGGCGTCACCGACGATCGTCGCTTCCGGTCCGGGCTGCGTGGCCGACGGGTCGATGGGCACGACCGACACCGTGCCGAGACCCGATGCCACCACCGGGTGCATGGCGGCTGTGCACGCGGTGGTCTGGCTCACTCCGCTCGGCTCGCTCGTCACCGACGGCAGCCAGTCGGACGGCTGCGACATCTGGATGATCGCCTTGTTGTCGGCCAGTGCCGCCGCCTGGGCCGGCGCGCTGGAACTGCTCGGTGCGACGAAGGGCAGCGTCGGCGCGGACGTCACC
Source organism: Acidimicrobiales bacterium (assembly GCA_035308625.1). Taxonomy (GTDB): domain Bacteria; phylum Actinomycetota; class Acidimicrobiia; order Acidimicrobiales; family UBA8190; genus DATGGF01. Next base: position 862 of record DATGGF010000601.1, read on the forward strand.
ACCACTTCGATGTGGCCGGCGATGAGCCGGGCGTCGACTTCTGTGCCCTGGACGTCGAACGTCCGCACCACGGCCGGGTGGTCGGGGTCGGCCAGGCTCACCACCGCCACCACCGTGGACGGCGTGTAGCTCTCGATGGGCGCGGTGAGCCCGTCACTTCCCGATGACGACGACGAGGAGTTCGAAGTCGTCCCGGACAGCGGCTGGGGCACCGGCGCCGACTGTGGGGCTGCCCCGAGCACCACCGCGTCGGTGCCCACCAGGAACAGGCCCGTCGCTTCGACGACGCTGCTCAGCGGCAGCGAGCCTCGCAGCTTCGGCGTGGCGCCGACCTCGGCCACCTGAAGCGACGAGTCGTTGCGGCGCAGGGCCACCAGCAGGTTGCCGTCGGTCTTGGCCAGGTCGGGCTCGTCGACACCGGCTTCCTGCACATTGGTGGAAGAGAACGAGGGGGTGGAGTCGGTGCTCGCCGCGGCACCCGAGGACGCGGTCCCGGCCGATGGGGTCGCGGCGGCCGCGGCTTGGGGAGCGTCGAGCGCCATGCGTTCACCACTGCCGGAGACATTGGAGCCGCTGGACGACAGCCCGTAGGGACCCACCTCGGCCAGCGCCTGGGCGCGGACCTGGTCCAGGAATTGCGGGCAGCTGTCGTAGGAAACCAGACGAGCCGCGGCCGGTGTCCCACCTTGGTGCTCGCCCCGCGCCGGCCCTCCCGCGCACCCCGCCAGAAGGCTCCCGGTGCCCAACAGGGCGGCCAGTCCAGCCACAGCTCCGGCGCCTGCTCCTCGGACCTGCATCTCCGAACCTCCCCGTCCCGGGCACCCGAAGGTGCTTCGGAAAGTAGGTGGCGAATTCCGGGCCCGATCAACCGCGGTCGCCCGACGATGGAGTGACCTATACCGAGACGGGCTCGCCCCCGACCTCGTCGGCGGTGTTCCCGAGGAGGAAGCGGGGGCCGGGCCCGAGCCTCGCCGCGGCATCGCCGGGGTTGGAGAGCCAGCACCGTTGGAGCGACAGGCACCCGCAGCCGATGCACTCGGTCAGGCCGGTCCGCAGCCCTTCGAGCAGCCGGATCCGCTCGTCGAGCCGGTCCCGCCAGCTCCGGCTGACCCGGCCCCACTCCTCGCGGTTGGGAGCCCGGTCGGTAGGCAGCAGGGCCAGGGCCTCCTCTATCTCTTCGAGGCTGAGGCCCACCCGCTGGGCCACGCGCACGAAGGCCACCCGGCGCAGCACGTCACGCCGGAAGCGGCGCTGGCCGCTTTCGGTGCGGGTGGCCGCGATGAGTCCCCGGCGCTCGTAGAAGCGGAGGGCCGACGGGGCCAACCCGGTGCGTTCGGCCACTTCGCCGATGGTGAGGGTGCCGTCCATCGAATTTCCTCCTCGGGCCCTTGACTTAAACTTAACTTTAACCTTTACCCTCCAGGGAAAGGGCACCCGCCCGTTGGGTGCGACGGAAAGGGAGGGGAGCGGATGCCGGTCGCGATCGTCACCGGAGCGTCGATGGGACTGGGCCGGGCCGTGGCGCACGCCCTGGCCGACGAGGGATGGGGGCTCGTGATCGACGCCCGCCACGATGGGCCCCTGGCCGACACGGCCGGCGAGCTCGCCAGCCGCGGGGCGACCGTGCGGGCGCTGCCCGGCGACATCGCCGACGGCGCCCATCGCCAGGACCTGATCGACGCCGCCACCCGGCTCGGCTCCCTCGAGGCGCTGGTCAACAACGCCGGCACCCTGGGCCCGTCGCCGTTGCCGGCACTGGAGCACCTCGCCCCCGCCGCTCTGGAGGAGGTCCTGCGCGTCAACGTGGTGGCGCCCCTCGCCTTGGCCCAGCTGGCCTTGCCGCACCTGCGCCGATCGGGTGGGGCACTCGTGGCGGTGACCTCCGATGCCGCGGTGGAGGCGTACGAAGGATGGGGTGGCTACGGCGCCTCCAAAGCCGCCCTGGAGCAACTGCACCACGTGCTGGCGGTGGAGGCCCCCGCGGTGCGGGTCTACCGCTTCGATCCCGGTGACATGCGCACCCAGATGCACCAGGACGCCTTCCCGGGCGAGGACATCTCCGACCGGGCCGACCCGTCGGTGGCGGCCGCTTCTTTGGTGCGCCTGCTGAGCGACAGCCCGCCCAGTGGGCGGTACCGTGCCGCGGACTTCGCCGAGGTGCCGGCATGACCGGCGCGCCGACCTTGTCGGCGAGCGTCGATCCGCTGGCCGGCGCCCGCCTCGACTTCGTCCTGCCCCCCGAGCTCGAGGCCTCGGAGCCACCCGAGGCCCGTGGGGTGACGCGCGACGCAGTGCGCATGATGGTGGCCCACATCGGCGACGGATCGCTCGAGCACAGCACCTTCACCCTGTTGCCGCGCTTTCTCGACGAGGGCGACCTCGTGGTGGTGAACACGTCGGGCACCATCCCCGCGGCCGTCGACGCGGTGGGCGAGGACGGGACCGAGATCGTCGTCCACCTTTCCACCCAGCTCGACGAGCACCGCTGGGTGGTGGAGCCGCGCCGGCCCTCGGGACGCGCCACCGCGCGCTTCGGTTGCGACGTCCCACCGCGGCATCTCATGTTGGCCGACGGGGCCAGCATGATCCTCGAAGCGCCCTATGGACCGGGAGGCCGGTTGTACACGGCCGAGCTCACCCTGCCCACCCGGACGCTCACCTGGCTGGCAGTGCACGGGCGGCCCATCCGCTACGGCCACGTCGAACGGCCATGGCCGCTGTCGGCCTATCAGAACGTCTACGCCACCGAACCGGGGAGCGCCGAGATGCCCAGCGCCGGGCGCCCGTTCACCCCCGAGATCGTGACCCGGCTGGTGGCCAAGGGCATCGGCGTGACGCCGGTTGTCCTGCACACCGGGGTGGCCTCGCTGGAGGCCGACGAGCTGCCGTACCCCGAGCGGCTGCGTGTGTCGCGGGCGACGGCCGAGCGGGTGAACGCCACGCGGCGGGCCGGAGGGCGGGTCGTGGCCGTCGGCACCACCGTGGTGCGGGCGCTCGAGTCAGCCGTGGGCCCTGGGGGGGTGCTCCGGCCGGTCGACGGCTGGACCGACCTCGTCGTCACCCCCGAGCGCGGCGTGCACGCCGTCGACGGGCTGCTCACCGGTTGGCACGAGCCGGCGTCGTCGCATCTCCTGTTGCTCGAAGCGGTGGCCGGCCGCGCCATCCTCGAGACGTCGTACGACGCCAGCCTGGTCGAGGGCTATCGCTGGCACGAATTCGGAGATGTGCACCTGATCCTCCCCTGACAACGGCTGCTCAAGTGTCCGTCTGTTGCTCAAGACGGCACTTGGGGCCGTCGATCCCCCTGCGTCGTGACGCGGAGGATGTCAGTGCTGCTCCTCGCCGCGCTCAGCGCGGCGACGTGCCTCGGTGTGGTCTCCGCGGCCACACCGGTCGCTGCCTCGACCCCGTCGCCGGCCGACCTGAGCGGTCCTGACAACACCCCCACCCCGGCCAACTTCTGGCTGGCCACCCCGGCGGGCGCGGTGTGGCAGTTCGGCTCGGCCCAGTACTACGGCGCGCCTGGCACCCTGCAGCTCACCAAGCCGATCGTCACCATGGTCCCCACGTCGGATGGTCAGGGCTACTGGTCGGTGGGTTCCGACGGGGGCGTGTTCGCCTATGGCGACGCACCCTTCTTCGGGTCGACGGGAGCGATCGCCTTGACGCAGCCCATCGTGGGCCTCGCCCCCACCCGGGACGGCAAGGGCTACTGGCTCGTCGCCTCCGACGGCGGGATCTTCGCCTTCGGCGACGCGCCGTTCTACGGATCGATGGGCGGGAAGCCGCTCGACAAGCCCATCGTGGCCATGGCGTCGACCCCCGACGGCAAGGGCTACTGGATGGTGGCCTCCGACGGAGGCATGTTCTCATTCGGCGACGCCATGTTCTACGGCTCCATGGGCGGCAAGCCCCTGGCGCAACCCATTGTGGCCATGGCGCCGACGCACGACGGCAAGGGCTACTGGCAGCTGGCGGCCGACGGCGGCATCTTCTCCTTCGGCGACGCCATGTTCTACGGGTCGACCGGCGGGAGCCCCGAGCCCGACCCGGCCCAGCGGATCGTGGCGACCCACACCGGCAGCGGCTACTGGATCGTCGACCAAAACGGCACCCTGCACCACTTCGGCGACGCCGTGGGCGCGCCGCCCGTGCAGGCGCTCATGTTCTCTCCGGTGACGGCGGGCGACAAGGCCGTGCTCTTCGCCTTCAATCAACTGGGCAAGCCCTACATCTGGGGCGGCAACGGCCCGGTGGGCTACGACTGCTCCGGTCTCGCCCTGGCCTCGTGGCAGCACGGCGCCGGGGTGACCTTCGCCCGGGTGGCCAACGACCAGTACCACACGGCCGGCGTTCCGGTCGCCCTGGGCGACCTGGCCGCCGGGGACCTCGTCTTCTGGGGGAGCAACCAGACCGACTGGACTTCGGTGTACCACACGGCCATCTACGTGGGCGGGGGACAGATCGTCGAGAGCACGGGCGACCACGTCCAGTTGAACAGCCTGGACCAGTGGGGCTCGAGCGACATCATGCCGGTGGGCCGCCGGCCCTGACCGCCCCGCCCGGGCGGCCCGGGCTTCCCGACATTTGGCTCCTGCAACCCCCTGAGCGGGCCTTTTCTGTTTGCTGCCCGTGCGCGCCGGGGTATATGGCCCGGCGTCCGGCCCCGCGGGGTGGGCGCAGAACCGCAGAACGGGACAGGGGCGACCCAGGCGACGATGATCGACACCCTCAGTCGCGACAATCAGGGCGCAGGCGACCTGACGGGCTTTCGGCACGAGGCGCTTTTCTACGCCGGGCCGGACGAGTTCCTCGCCGCCACGACCCGGTTCGTCCGTGACGGTCTCGCCGCGCGTGAGGCGGTCATGGTGGCGCTGCCCACCGGGCATCTCGAGCTCCTCCGGGGCGTGCTCGGACCCGACGCCGCTCGTGTCGTGTTCGCCGACATGCTCGACGTCGGGCGGAACCCGGCGCTCATGATCCCGGCGTGGCGCCGTTTCGTCACCTTGCACGTCGAGGCCGGTCGTCCGGTGCGCGGCATCGGCGAGCCGCTGTGGCGGGGTCGCCGTCGCGAGGAGTTGGTCGAGTGCCAGCTCCACGAGGAGCTCGTCAACCTGGCCTTCTCAGGACCGCCGGCGTGGCGCCTCTTGTGCCCGTACGACGTGGAGTCTCTCGATGCCGACGTGCTGTTGGCGGCCCGTCGCAGCCACCCCCACGTCCACGAGGCCGGCCGGCCCCAAGCGAGCAAGTCGTTCCGCAGCTTGCCGGGATCGGCGCTACTCCGGGCGCCGCTGCCCGAGCCGACCGTGAACACCGATGATCTCGACTTCGACAGCGACAGCCTGTCGCGCGTCCGCACCGAAGTGGTGCGCTGGTCGGCCGGGATGCTCGAGCCCGGGCGGGCCGCCGACCTCTCCCTGGCCGTCCACGAGGTGGCGGCCAACAGCATCCGTCACGGGGGTGGGTCGGGACGGCTGCGCTGCTGGCAGCAGGCCGAGACCTTTGTGTGCGAGGTGCGCGACAGCGGGTGCATCGACCGGGCCCTGGTGGGCCGGGAGATGCCGCCGCTCGACAACGAGTTCGGGCGAGGACTGTGGCTGGCCAACCAGCTGTGCGATCTCGTCCAGGTGCGGTCGTCGGCCGACGGGACCGTCGTCCGCCTCCACCTGGCGCTGGCCTGAGCCAGGGCGCGCCCCGGGAGCCTCGCCGGGACCGGGGGTAACGTCGGCCCAGGCGATCCGGGCGAGGAGGCAGCCAATGGACGGGGACGTCGTCATCCGGGGCGGCACGGTGGTGGACGGGACCGGCGCGCCGGGACGCCGCGCCGATGTCGCCGTGCGCGACGGCCGCATCTCGGCCGTCGGGGAGAACCTCACCGGCGGCCGCGAGATCGACGCCGGCGGGCAGGTGGTGGCGCCGGGGTTCGTCGACATCCACACCCACTACGACGCCCAGGTGTTCTGGGACCCGTGGCTCACGCCGTCGTGCCATCACGGGGTGACGACGGTGGTGGCCGGCAATTGCGGCTTCTCGATCGCCCCCGTGCGCCGTGCGCTCGTGCCGCTCATGGCGCGCACC
>DATGGF010000602.1:0-1957 GCA_035308625.1 Acidimicrobiales bacterium
CCCTGGCCCCGGGCTCGATCGAAGATGCACACCCACCCCGTGAAGCGATAGAAGGAGGGGCGTGCTTCTCGACGGAAAGACCGTGCTCGTCACGGGCGTGGGCGTTGGGCTCGGCCGGGAGTGCGCGGCCAGCGCTCTTCGCGACGGGGCCAACGTGGTCATGGGCGCCCGTCGCAAGGATGAACTGGCCAAGGTGACCGCCGAGCTCGACCCCGGCGGTGAGCGCAGCGCCCACCTGGCCACCGACATCACCGATGCGGACTCCTGTGCGGCGTTCGTGGAACTGGCGCAGGAACGGTTCGGCTCGGTCGACGCCCTCATCCAGGTGGCCGCCTTCGAGCATGCCTGGGGCGGGCTCTTCGACTTGAAGCTCGACGACTGGCGCAAGGCCTTCGATACCAACGTGCTCGGCGCCCTCACCGTGCTGCGCCCGGTGGCCGAGGCCATGAAGGCGGGAGGTGGGGGATCGGTGGTCTTCATCGGCTCCCAGTCGATGTTTAAGCCGGCCATGCCGCAGGCCGGGTATGCCGCCTCCAAGACGGCGCTGCTCACGGCCGTCTACTACCTGGCCGACGAGCTCGGCCCGGACAACATCCGCTGCAACATGGTGATCCCCTCGTGGATGTGGGGCCCCAACGTCGCGCTGTACGTGTCCATGACGGCGAAGCAGCAAGGTCGCAGCGAGGACGAGGTCCTGGCCGACATGGTGAAGGAGTTCCCGCTTCGGCGGATGACCGAGGACGGCGAGGTGGCCGATGTCGCCGCCTTCTTCGCCTCGGACCAGGCCAAGGCGGTGACCGGGCAGTACCTGCTGGTGAACTCGGGGGAGATGTTCCGATGAAGCGTGTCGTGGTGTGGGGGACTGGCTTCGTGGGCCGCATGGTCATCCCCGAGATCGTGCGCCACCCGGCCTTCGAGTTGGTCGGGGTGGGGGTGAGCAACCCGGCCAAGGTCGGGCGCGACGCGGGCGAGATCTGCGGCATCGGCCCCGTGGGCGTGGTCGCCACCGACGACGTCGACGCCCTGCTGGCCCTGCGCCCGGACGCACTGGTGCACTACGGCCCCACGGCGGCGCACGCCGGAGACAACATCGAGCTCATGAGCCGATTCCTGCGAGCCGGGATCGACGTCTGCTCCACGGCCATGACGCCGTGGGTGTGGCCGGCGATGGCGCTCAATCCGCCGTCGTGGATCGATCCCATCACCGAAGCCTGTGCTGAGGGCCAGGCGTCGTGCTTCACCACCGGGATCGACCCCGGATTCGCCAACGACCTGTTCCCGATGACGCTCATGGGCCTGTGCGGCGAGGTGCGCTCGGTCAAGGCGCTCGAGATCCTCGACTACATCAATTACGAAGGGGACTACGAGGACGAGATGGGCATCGGGCGTCCCCCCGAATTCACGCCCCTGCTAGAGCACACCGACATCCTCGTCATGTCGTGGGGGGCGACGGTCCCGATGATCGCCCACGCGGTGGGCATCGAGCTCGACCGGATCACCACCACGTGGGAGAAGTGGGTGACCGACGAGCCGATCACCACGGCCAAGGGCGTCATCGAGCCCGGGAACGTGGCGGCCATCCACTTCACCATCGACGGCATCTACCGGGGGGAGCGGCGTATCGGGCTGGAGCACGTGAACCGCGTCGGCCCCGATGCCGCGCCCGACTGGCCACGGGGTACGCAAGACGACGTGTACCGGGTCGAGATCGAGGGTTCGCCGTCGATCTACCAGGAGACCGCCTTCCGTTTCACCGACGGGAGCGGTCGAGACGCGGCCGCGGCCGGATGTCTGGCCACCGGGTTGCGCGCCCTGAACGCCGTGTCGGCAGTGAACGACCTGCCTCCGGGCTGGGTCACCGCGCTCGACCTGCCCCTCGTCCCCGGTGTGGGGACCATCCGCTAGCTGCTAGCCAGAGGTCGCCGACGGGTCGGAGATTTGATTGCAGCTTGCCACC
>DATGGF010000603.1:0-15023 GCA_035308625.1 Acidimicrobiales bacterium
AATGGGACCCGACCTTCACCACGCAGACAGGCTCTGCCTCGAATGCCAACGTCAACGACGGCTTCACCACTCAAACGCCCTCGGCGTGCGGTACCCGCACGGTGAAGGCGGGTCCATTCGGCACCAACACCGATGGCACCCTGTTGACCCAGGTCGAGTGCGACGCCGGGGTCCTGAGCGGCTCCTCGTGCACTTCGGCGCACTACCCGCAGGCCACCGCGGTGGTCATGCACCCGCTGCCATCCCTGGCTTCGATGCCCAACCCATGCCTCGACGTCCCGTCGAACCTGTGGTGCCCGGGAGGGGTGCCGGCCGCCGGCCAACACCGCTGAACCGAGGAGGCCGGCCGAACGTGAATCGGGCCGGCCCGGGCGCCGGGCCGCACCAGGGCTAAAGCTGGGCGGCAGCAGTGTCGACACTCCCCTCGTCCGAGGGGAGTGTCTCGATGCACGAACAACCGTCGACGCTGGGCACAGCCGCGCCGGCGAACGAGGCCCCAGCGGTCGGCCGCGCCCTGGCGACGGGAACCCCGGTCTGTGTCTGGAACTCGTTCCTCGAGACCTGGACGGAAGGTTTCGCGGTGGCCGAGGTCCTCGGCACGGGTTACCGGCTGCGACGGCTATCGGACGGGCACGCCTTCGACGACGTCTTCCCGGCCACGCAGGTCATCCGCGAACGGCGCCGGATCCAGCAGCCCGGCTATGGCGTCGACCACATCGACCGGCGCCAGCACATCGACGACGACGAGGTCCCGTCAGCGGCAGGGACGCCACGGCTTTGCGAGTAGCGCCAGCGATTTAGTGATGGCGTCTCGCCCGCCGGCGTCGGCCGCGGGGCAGTACTTGCGGGGCGCCACGTGGTACTCGATCTCCGCCACCACTTTGCCGGCCGCCACCCAACCGTTGTAGGCCGAGCACTCATGAAACTGGGCGCACTGCTCGTTGATGGCGAAGTCGAACACGTTCTGTAGCTGCCCCAGCTGGTCGAGGTCGTTCTTGAGGCCGACCGAGAGACCCCGGGCGTGGGCCAACCCGGCCAGGTCAGTGTCGAACGTCAGTTGATCGGAGGCGGTAAGTGGGAATCCAGTGTCGTTGGTGTACCCGTCGACGTTGTCGAACTCCACGGCGTCGAAGCCGGCCGTCACGCACTTGGCCACCCGGGCGTCGATGATGGGCAGAAGGACCGAGGTCTGGCGGATGTCGAGCCACTTCTCGCCGGGCCACCCGTTGGATAGGCCCATGACACTCGACGGATACGCTCCGGCATCGGGGCGCCAGTTCTCCCACGTACCGGCGTCCACGTAGCAGATGGCGTGGCCGCCGGCCGCATGGATGGCGGAGACTGCCGCGCTGTTCAAGGCGGAGCCGTCGTTGTTGTAGAGGTCGATGTCGTAGATGTTCGGGGCCACACAAGCGCCGCCCGTGTAGGGGCGGACGCACAGGTTGGTCCGCACGTTCCCCTGGAGCTGGTACTGCCACTGCCCGCCTGGCGCCGGCACCCATGGACCCGATGCACCCGCGGGAAGGGCCGCCGGCCCTACGACAACCAAGCCGATCAGTGCGACCACCGCCGCTCGGATCCCCACCCCGAACTTCGTCATCCTGCCCCCCCTCGCACGCAGACGCTACAGCGTCAGGCGATGATCTCCATGCGCAAGCCGCGACCGTCGAGCTCGCCTCCGAAGCGCTCGTAGGTGCCCGACAGCCAGCGTGCGGCACTCCACGCCGCGGCAAACGCGTCAAGCACGTCGTCGGGCCGGGCTCCGGGAAGGGGCCGGGCGAGATGATCGTCGACATCGGGGAACACCTCCCGCAGCACGTCGAGCCGTTCGGCCTTCCCCTCGGGGCAGGCCTTGCGGAAGTGCATGGGGTGGCCGGCCAGCAAGGTGAAGCTCAACTCGGGGTGGACCTCGACCACGCTGTACTGACGATCCGGGGTCATGAGCCGGTCGACAGCCTCCACCTTGGGCAGGATCCCAAAAGCCTGGACGGAAATGCCCTTGCCGCACACGGCCCGGCTTCGGGTCACCGCGTCATCGTAAGAATCCGACCCGAACAGTGCCCGAGGCGGTGCCGGGAAGACCGAGCTTCCGCGCCGTCCCAGCCGGCGACGCGCGGCCACGTCGCAACGCCGCGGGCCCACAAGTGGCAGGCCGATCGGGATGTCGACGCCCACGGCTCCCACCTGGTCGGCGTCGAGAAGGGCGAGCACTTCGACCAAGTCGGTGACCACCTGCACCACGCTCGGCGCGTGCCCGACACGCGGCGCCAGCACCAATACCCAACCACGCCGGCAGCCGTCGAGACCACCGACGAGCGGCGCGCGTGCATTCACCACGACACTGTCTCTCTCCCAGCCGTCTTCTGCCCTCGCTGCGTCGGCCACTGCCGTGACCACCCCGACAGCCATGGCAGCGGCCGAGACCACCGCGCCATGCGCCACCGGAAGGCGCCCGAAACGGCGGCGGTGCCCGAAGAGGTCGAAGACGAGGCCGACAGTCAGGCCGGCGCCCGACAACACCAGGGCCACGAGAAGCCTCATGCCGTGCGTCACCGTATTACTGCGCCGGGGACGGCGCGCTTCCTGCGCCGGGGACGGCGCGCCTTGCCCACCGCCCGTGGTCGCCGCGTTGCGCCGTGGCGTGCCCGGCCGGATGACCTGGGTGGTTCGTCAATCCTGACGACGCCACCCGACCCTCGGCGGTGCTGCAATCCAGACGATGAGAGCGAGACCTTCCCTGCTCCTGGCGCTGCTCGCCGTCCTAGGCCTCGCCCCGGTGATCAGCTCCTCCTCGGCGGCGGCCACGGCCCATTTCCGGTACCCGTTGCGGCTGCCCGATCTGCAGATAGAGGTCCCGACGGACCCCGGTGTCATCTCGATCGGGACCAATGGGGACACAGGCGACACCCAGCTCCAGTTCACTCACATCACCTGGAACGCCGGGACCGGCCCCTTCGTGATCACCCCGCACCTGAACAAGCGCACCGGTGTAGCCACCTTCACCCAGACGATCTATCAAGGCCCCGGCGGAACCAAGTGGACGAAGGCCGAGAAGATCCCTCTGGCCGTGAACGGCATCTTCGACTCGCCGACCGACTATCGCTACCCCCTGACCAGCTTCACGCTGATCCATGCTCCCAACGGGCCGAACGGACCACTCGGGGCGACCGTCGCCACCAGCCCCAAGGTCGACTACTGCATCACTTCGGACGTGACCGTGGGCGGGGTGCCGGACATGCCCGGTCGTCAGTCCCCGCCCCAGTCCAACTGCGGCCATCCCAACAAGCCACTCGGGCTCGCCGTGGGTTACGGCGATCAGTACGACGAGACCGACAACGGTCAGCCGATCGACTTGACGGGCGTCCCCCTCGACGGGTCCGAGTACCTGCTCAAGGCTCTCGTGGACCCACAGCACATCTTCACCGAGAGCAACGCATCCAATGACGAGACCGACACCTACCTCACCTTGAACAGTGACAGCACGGTGACTGTCCTGTCGCAGAGCGGTCCGCCCCAGTCGGTCCCGTCAATCACCTTGGCATCGCCGTCCGCCGGCGCCCCCGTGTCCGGGGAGATCCCATTGGCCGTGTCGACCCGCGCTGCGTCGGCTCCAATCGTCTCGGTGCAGTACCTCCTCGACGGCGAGCCGCTCGGTGCGCCCGTCGCCTCGGCGCCGTACTCGGCCACCGTGCCGGCCGCCGCCGTCGGATCGGGCGCCCACCTGTTGAGCGCACGCGTCACCGATGCCCGCGGTGCCATGGCCACCGCGCCCGTGCAAAAGATCACCGTCTCCGCGGTTGCCTCGAGCACCTCGCCGCGTGCCTCGGCTTCCCCGTCCATCGTGATCTCCAACCCGGGCTCGGGCCAGATCGAGTCAGGCACCGTTCCCGTCGCCGCAGTCGTCAACGACGCGGAACCTGGGGTGGTCGTGCAGTTCGAGTTGGACGGCAACAACCTTGGCGCGCCCGTCACCTCGGCGCCCTACGCCATGAGCTGGCGAACGGGCACGGCCACCAATGGCTCCCACACCCTGACGGCGGACTTGACCGACGCCGCTGGGGACAAAGCCACCACTGCCCCGGTGGTGGTTCAGGTCACGAACCCGAGTACTCCTATGACCTGCTTCGTCAAGCAGGTCGACGTGTCGGCGCACGGGCGCGGCACACTCACGACCGCAGCCTTCCGCACCATGGCCAAGGGTGAGACCTTGGTCGTCCTCGTCACCGCCCACGGCCGCGCCAACCATCTGGGCGTGCACGGGGCGGGGTTGCACTGGCGCCTGCTCCGCAAGGTCACCTCGAAGGCCGGCGTGGCGGAGGCATTCGCGGCAACGGCCCCGCACCTGCTGAGGCACGTCCACGTCACTTCGACCGAGAGCGAGCACTCGGCCAGCCAGTCGCTGCGGGTCATCGGCATGGAAGGCGTGGGCCGAGCCGGCGCCACGGCCGGCGCCACCGGGGCGAGCGGGAATCCGCACGCCCGGCTCGTCACATCGGACGACACCTCGCTGGTCCTGGCCGCCGGCATCGACAACGGGGGGCGTCCCTCCCTGCCCAAGGGCTGGGTGGCCGGGCAACCCTTGTCCGCGGCCGGCCCAGGTACGTGGACGCAGTACACGAACTGGCCGACCGGGGCCAAGGGGACGGCGGTCTCCGTCGGAGATGCATCCACGGTGACGGGGCCCTGGTCGCTGGTGGCGGTGGAGCTGACCGGCGACGACTCTTGACCCTCCGGACCTAGGCTCCACGGCGTGAGGAGACTCCAGGTCGCTGGAGTTGGCGCCGTGCTGCTGCTCGGTGGCGTGCTTGGTGCTCCTCGCGCCGGCGCGCTGGTGGTGCCGAGCCATCACGTCGCCGGGCCCTCCTCGACGCCCCTCCACATCGCCGGGTCACGCCCCGGCCGGACGTCCGCTCCGGCCGATCCAAGCTGCGGTCAGGTGCAACAGGCGACGATCCTGCTGGCCCGCTGGCTCTTCGACCTGACGGGCTCGGCCCGGTACCGCTCGCCCAGCGCCGACACCACGTGCGTGCGCACTTCGTTGGCGCTGCGAGCGGCCACCACACCCGACCCTCCACCGACGGCGGCGCCGGCTGTCCCTGCGCCCACGGACTCGGCCCCGGCACCTTCGGCGCCAGCGACGGCGCAGCCCGGACCCACCGGCACGGGAGCGACCAGTGCCACGCCCGCGCCCGGGTACGGCTGCGCGGCGGCGCTGGCCTACCTGAACGCCCATGCCGCGCCGGGCTATCAGCTCGTCTGCCCCGGCTATGCCCAGGGTCACGAGGGGATGACCTGCGACAACTGGCCCTCGATCTGCCCGGGCCAGATGGAGATCGTCATCAGCGATCCGTGCCCGGTGGCCTACATGAACGAGGCCAGCAACAGCCTCGTCTTCTCCCACCTGTCGACCGCCCCCATCGACCCCTACGGCTACTCGTGTGAGACCTGAGGCCGCCTTCGGCAAGACTGCGCCGGTGGACACAGCTGAAGGCGACCGGCGATTCCCCTATGCCGTCGACTACCGGTTCCTGGCCATGTGGGCGCCGTTCGGCTTCCGCCCGTGGCACGACGCTGTCACCATCACCGAGGACCAGCGCCTCGTGGCCACGTTCGGACCACTTCGGCTGCAGACCCCGCTCGGCAACGTCGACGGAGCCCATGTGACACGCGGATATCGCTGGTGGACCGCTGTCGGCGCCCGCATGTCGTTCGTCGACGATGGTCTGACCTTCGGGACCAACCGGGCGGGCGGCGTCTGCGTCCACTTCCGGGAGAAGGTGCCCTCGTTGCTCCGTCGGACGGGCCACTCCGCTCTGACCGTGACGGTGGCCGACCTCGAAGGCTTAGCGGCCGCACTGACCTTGTGATCTCGTGACATCGTGACTCGACTCCCCTACGCTCCCGCCGACAGCCGTGTCGGGGGAGGGGATCGTGGGGTACCCGCAACGCCGTAACCGTCATTCCCGCCGGGCTTACCGCTTCGGCTCATCGGCGGCCTTGGTCGCCCTGGCAATGGCGGCCGGCTGCTCCAACTCGCAACCTGGAGTCGGCTCGGCCGGCGGCAGCGCCCCCGGCGTCACGTCGACTTCGATCACCGTCGGGTCCATCGCCGACATCAGCGGGCCGCTTTCGGCCGACTTCGCGCCCATCACCGCCGGGGTGCAGGCCTACTTCTCCATGGTCAACGCGGCCGGAGGTGTCGACGGTCGCAAGCTCGTCCTCGGGGCTCAGAAAGACGACCAGGGCAGCTCCACCACCGACCTGACGGTCGCGCAACAACTCGTCGAGCAAGACCACGTCTTTGCCGTGGTCGGCGTGGGCACTCCGTTCTTCGGGGGCGCGTCGTTCCTCGCCCACCAGGGTGTGCCCACGTTCGGTTACCAGGTGAGCAGCGACTGGAGCGCCGGTCCCAGTCTCTTCGGGGCGTTCGGCTCGTACCTCGAGTTCTCCACCGGCCAGATGGGCTTCGCCTATGCCGCTCAGCAGCTGCACGCCAAGTCCGTCGGAGTGATCGCCTACGCCGTGCCCCAGTCGGCCGCTGCCTGCCAGTCCGCCGTCACCGGGTTCAACGCCTTCGGCGTGCCCGTGGGATACCAGGACCTGAGCTTCGGCTTCGGAGCCGACCCGACGTCCGACGTCCTGCAGATGCGGGACCACGGTGTGGACGTGGTCTTCACCTGTCTCGACGTCTCGGGCAACGTGGCTTTCGCCCGGGCCATCGCCCAGAACGGTGTCCCGGCCCGCATGGTGTGGCTCAACGGCTACGACCGGAGCACCCTCCAGCAGTACGGTTCGCTGCTCGAGGGCACGGTGGTCGCCCTGGAGCACGTGCCCTTCGAGGCCGCGGTGGAGTTCCCCGGCGCCTATCCGGCCATGGACAGCTACCTGAAGGAGATGCAGAAGTATCAGCCGACCCATGTGTACGACGAGGTGGCCTTCGACGGCTGGGTCGACGCCGTGCACTTCGTGGACGGGCTACAGGCGGTGGGACACAACCTCACCCAGGCCAAGGTGGTGCACGCCCTCAATGCCATGACCGACTACACCGCCGGCGGCCTCGTCCCACCCCAGAACTGGACTCAGCTCCACACCTCCGCCGGTGCCGGGCCCTTCTGCGGGACCTCGGTGCAGGTGGTCAACGGGGCCTTCCAAGCCCGGGTGCACGACGGCCATCAGGTCTTCTACTGCTTCGCCCGGGGCAGCGACGTCCCCGTACCGCCCCCGGCGGGCACACCCGGGACGTAACTCCCGTTGAGTTCGTCCTGGTCCGTCCGTCCTGTCCGTGTACGTCCAGGCAATGGGCCATTTTTGGGCTGGGGACCGCCACCACATGCTGTCCGGTCCGGGGTAATCCGCAAGCGTCTGTGACCATGGCGTGACCACCGGCGGGCTCCTGGTCTCGGCCAAACCCGGCGCCTTTCCCGGTGCTCGCGCCTAGGTGACAGTGAGCTACTTGCTCAGCACGTGGCTGTGCTTGCCACATCCTTTACTTCATCCGACCAATACGAGGGGAGCACGTTGTACGGTCCTCCCGCTTTGTACTGGCCGCTCGTCACGTACAGCGACCCTATGTTGTCCGCTCGACTCTGACAGAGAATCTGTTTCATCTCACCGCTTGTTGACACATCGTGCATCATGTTGATGAAGTCGCTTGCCGGGTACATTTCGACCCAGCTCGGGAATGTGAAGCCCTTATAGCTGACGCTATTGTCCGGCTCATGTTTGCCCGGGATGGAGTAGTCCGTGAAGCTGTTCACCGAACTGCTCACCGGAAGGTACCCGCCGTGTTCCCAGGCGTAGGTTTCCCAAATCACGAGCTTCACGTTCTTCGAGGTGAAGGTGCTGGGCGAAGGGAACATGAAGCAATTTCCGGGAGGAAGGTTGGCGTTGAAGATGACCTGTCCCGGCGCGGAGGGTGCGGCGATCTTGGGTAGATAGAGGCTCTGGTCCGGGCTCTCCACGTCTTGGTAAAGGTCAGCGTAATAGTTCGAAGATGCGGGGTTGCCGTCAGGTGTGGCCCACGCAGTAGGTCCGATCTGCGGAGCCGGACAATTCTGAGAGTCGGTATCGTCGAAGAAGATGTTGTTGATGCCATACGAATTCCAGTAATCGGCGATCTCCTGTTGCACGACCGCTTCAGGGGGTGCGCATCGAGCAGGCGCCAAGTCGGGTTTATGCACGGAACAGGGGTAGGTGCTGCTGTCGACCAACTCAGTCTTCCCGTTGACCACTTTCTGCACCATGTTATCGGCACCATCGACATTGGTTGGGATGTAGCCGTACACCTGTATCCCCGGATTCTGACTTTCTAGTTTCGCCAAGTCGTTCTTGAAATCCGTATAACCCGGGTCTGTCGCCTCCGGGTGGGTCTCGTCGTAAACAAAAGTCGGGTGGTCTCCTCCGATGTAGTAATTCGCGTTCGCTGCCTTTGGTATTACCGGAATCCTGATGTCATTGCCACCTCCGAGCGCAGTGAACGTCATTTGGATCGACCCACCGCTGACGTCCCCGACGACGATCGTGTCATTCTTTAGAACGGTTCCATGGAGTTGAGGAAAGACTGAGAGCGTCTCAGTCGTCCCAGCTGGCGTAGTCCGCGGCAGAGCGGCCGTCAGTTTGATGTCCGAGGCTCCGGGCCCATCATGAGGGTTGAAGACCGCGATTCCGACGGTTCCAGCAGGCGGCACTGGTTTTGTGGCCACCTGGGACCATAGGCAATTGGACGTGCTCGTCGGGCTGGACGTACTCGTCGGGCAACTCGGAAAGTAGCTCACCACGGTGAGATCTTGTGCATCGACGATGAAGCACTCGTTGGTGGGGTTCGTGGTATCTCCGACTTCCCTGTAGTGGGTGTCCCCGGTGTAAACCGCCAAGAAGCAGTAGCTGCCCGCCGCGCTGGGGACAAACCGGCCCGAGGAGACCACGAGCGAAGAACCACGGGTAGAACTCGTAGGCTTCCCCGGGACGGAGGTCCAATTGGGTGGTGGACAGGACGTCGGGAAGCT
Source organism: Acidimicrobiales bacterium (assembly GCA_035308625.1). GTDB lineage: Bacteria > Actinomycetota > Acidimicrobiia > Acidimicrobiales > UBA8190 > DATGGF01. Next base: position 9,006 of record DATGGF010000603.1, read on the forward strand.
CGTCGTACTAGCCACGGAACACCACGAGAAGGTCACGGAGCCCGTAGGAACCGCCTTGTGTGGTGGAGCTGTGACTGTGACGGTGTCGGTCATAGCGGCACCCAAGACTCCGTAGCCGAGCATGGCCTGTGTCTTGGTGCCGCTGCCGCCCGATGCTTGTTTGGTGTTCGACAATTTCGCCACTGCGTTGCCGGTGACCGTGAAGCACTCGGAGGTAGTGCCGGCGTTGGCGTCCTCGGCCGCTTTGTAGTTGGCATCGCCGCTGTAGGTAGCAAAGAAGCAGTAGAACCCGGGACTGTTCACGGTGAGGCCGCTCGAGATGGTCGCGGATTCCTGGGAACTGGGAACAACCGACGTGAACGGAACGTTCGAACCCTCAGTGCCCTGATGGGTCTTTGCGCTGCAGGACGGCGGGGTGCTCATGCTGCTCGTGTGACACCAGTAGAAGGTGACGGTGCCCGTGGGGGCGACCCCGTTGAGGTTCCCCTTTCCGGTGACCGTGGCGGTGTCGGTTATGCCGTTGGTCTTGACGACGACACCATCGCTGGCCGACACCTGGGTCTTTATCGTTGACGAGGTGGTGCCGGTAATGGTGAAGCATTCATCGGTGGTGTCAGCATTGGCGTCCTCGGCCGCTTTGTAGATGGAATCACCGCTGTAGGAGGCGTAGAAGCAATAGGTGCCGGTGTTGTTCAGCTTGGGCAGGTGTTTGGATTTCGCGATGGACACGCCAGTCGAATCGTCCACCATGAGGGAGAGGTCCGAGCCTTCAGTGGTGTCGCCATGGTGTTTGGCGTCGCAGACCGGAGGAGGGCCAGAAGTGGTGCTCGAGTAGCACAAGAAGAAGGTCACTGTTCCCGTCGGGCCCGTGGGCACCGTCCCATTCTTCGTCGACGTCGCCACCACCGTGGCGGTGTCGGAGATGCCCTTAGTCACTCCGACGACGCCGACGCCGACCGATGCCTGAGTCTTGATGGTGGACGAGGTGTTGCCGGTGGCGATGAAGCACTCGTCGGTGGTGCCGGCGTTGGCGTCCTCGGCCTCCCTGTATATGGTGTCTCCGCTGTAGGAGGCGTAGAAGCAGTACGTGCCGGTGGTCAGCGTGCGCAGGTGCGTTGACGTGATCGTGGACACGCCGGTCGACTTGTCTGGCATGAGGGGTACGTCTACGCCTTCAGTGGTGTCGCCATGGTCCTTGGAGTCGCAGATCGGAAGAGGTCCAGTCGTTTTGGGCGAAGAGCACAGATAGAAGGTCACCAGGCCCGTGGGGGCGGTGGGAACTTCCCCCACCTTCGTCGAAGTCGCCACGACCGTCGCCGTGTCGGAGATGCCGTCGGTCACTCGTGCGACCGCCACGCCGACCGATGTCTGGGTCTTGATGGTGGATGAGGTGATGCCGGTGGCGGTGAAGCATTCGTTGTTGGTGCTGTTGTCGGATGACGGCTGGTATCTGTTGTCACCGCCGTAGGACGCGAAAAAGCAGTAGGTACCTGTTGCATTCACGGGAATGGAGCCCGAACTGATCGTTGCCACGTTGCTGTTCGTGACTTTGGGGAGCTTGTTTTTGACCAGAGGGACAAGGGATGAGGTGGCGTTGCAAGGGGTGGGCAAGCTGATCGTGCTGGTCGTGTGGCACCAATAAAACGTCACCATCCCCGTGGGGGCGGCCCCGTTCAGATGCCCCGTGACCATGGCCGAGTCGGAGGCCGACTGACCCTCGTAAATGGTCCGGCTGTTGATTCGAGTGGTGGTGACGGTTGGGGTTGGCTTCGATGCCGGGTGCGAACTGCCGGGTCTGGGCCGTTGCGATGTCGTCGTGCTGGTTGGAGGCGGTGGTGGCGACGTAGTGGTGGTGGGCGGAGGCGACGTTGTCGTTGTCGTTGTGGTCGTTGTGGTGGGCGGCGGGGCTACTGTCACGTCGAATGGACCTGTTCCCGTCGCCGGCCCGATGGTGTTGGGCGCCCCCATGCCGGAGGTTGTCTGCTGGGTGTTGATGGTGATGCTGTATTGGCCGCCCGCCGTCGGCGTCGGTATCGGGAACACAGCCACGTTGTCGTCGGGATTTGGAGAGTCGTACGAGCCACTGAAGTTGTACCCGCCTGGCCCGGTTACCGAAGCGGTGAAGGGAAGGGCGACTCCGCCACCTCCCTGGGTCGCGTCGTTGGTGTGGACATAGACCGCTAGTGACGTTCCACCCGAGATTGACGGCGTCGTCATCGGGGGAGGAGGTTCGTAGGGATCGTTGTTACTGCTATAGACGAGCGTCGGCCCACCCGAGGAGCACAGACCCTGGTTTGGGCCGATGTAGTACGGACTGGTGGCCGTGTTCCCCACGCACAATCCGAAGTCCAGGCCGGCGGTGTCGCCGGTAGCAGAGGCCCGGGATGCCCACCCAACGACCAGGATGGCGAAGGAGCCGGCGACCATCACGCCGAGCACCATCCGCCGTACCACGACTGCTACCGCGGTCCCCGCCTTGTGCTCACGTTGTGACCATAGACCCGATGTCAGAGTGAGTCACTAGGGTGACAACCCGGCGCTAAGGCGCCACCAATGGAAAAAGCTCGGGGGGGAGGACTCGAACCCCCGGCCCTCGATCCGTCTTGCCGCGGCCTTATCTCGGCGGAGCCCAATGGGGGTCGCGACCGAAGACCCCGAGCAAGCGGTCCTGCACGGTCGCATCCCCGGGCACGGCAACCGGGGGGCCGAACATGTCCGAGCTCTCGAACTGCTCGCGGTGGGCCAGTGCCCGCTCGAGCCCGATCCGGCAGAGCCGCTCGTCGAGCGCCACCTCGACACCGATGGCTCGGGCCAGGTCCCAGCTGTGCACCAGTACATCGGTGGTGAGGATCCCGATCAGCCCCGACCTCTCGGCGTCGAGGACCCCGGGCCGGGCCAGCACCGCGAAGATGGCATCGACGGTGACGGCCCATCGGCCCTCGGGGTCGTCGCGGGGCCGCCTCGGCTTGGCGTCAAGGGGCCGGAGCAGCAGGACGTCGTGGAACCCGATGACGTGCTCCAGCACACCCCTGGCGTCCCATTCCGCGCACGGCGAAGGTGCCCCGAAGTGGCCGGGCGCCGAGGACAGCACGGCGCTGAAGGTGTCACAAGCCAGGCGATGGTCGGCGACGACGTCGGTCATGCCGCCAGTGTGCCTCGTTCATCTCGAGCCCACCGCCGGGGTCGCCGGCAGTCGTGGGTAGGCGACGCGCCGGCGGGCGAGTGCCCCCGGGGAGCTACGTGGCTTGCAGGTGCTGGACCTGCGCCAGCTCGAACGAGCTCGGCCGGTTGCCCGAGGACCCGATCACCCGCAGACCCTCGGGGAAGGTGACACTCGCCGAGCCGAGGATGTCGACGATGGGCCCGTCGAGCGACGCCGTCTCCGACAAATCCACGGTGACGGGTGGATGCACGCGATGAGCGGCTTCGAGCTTCTCCTCGAGCTCACTCGCTTGGCGCACGTCGAGCGCGCCGCGGAGGAAGATCGTCGTGCCTTCGCCCGGCACCGTCCTCGACTCGATCTCGCCCAGCCCCGCGACGACCGAACTTCCCCCCGACTCCACCACCCGGCACCCCCTGTCCGCGCTTGGATGCATCGTAAGCCCCCGTCCCTTCGATTGCAATGGGCATTGAAACGCGTCAGGCCCGCGCTCAGCGCACGCTCACGAATAGCGCGTGATGTAGCCCCGCTTGCGGAAGAGCGAGAGCATGCGCACCGCGAAGCCCAGCGCCGCGGCCAGGAGAACCACGGTGGTCGCGGCCGCGATGCCGAGTTGGCCCCATTCGAGGCCTCGGTGCAGGAGCAACGCGCGTCCGGCGGCGAACGCGTGCGTAGTGGGGAGGATCTGCGCGATGGGTCGCAGCAAGGCCGGGAGGGCCTTCACCGGGTAGAAGATGCCCGAAAGCGGCATCACGATGAAGAGGATCCCCCAGGCGAGCGCTTCTGCCCCCGAGCCGAAGCGCAGCACGATGCCGATCACGAACAACGCGATGACCCATCCCACGGTCAGGAGCACCGCCACCACGGGCAGCACTTCCCACCCGAGGCTGGTGGCGTTGAAGGCGTAGAAACCCAACGCGGTGAGCGCGGCCACGCCCACTCCCATGGCCAGCTTCACCATCCCGAACAACATCACGCCCAGCGCGTACTGGAGCTCGCTCATGGGGGTGACCATCAGGTTGAGGAGGTTGCGCGACCAGGTCTCCTCCAGGAGCCCTGTCGACAGCGCGATCTGAGACTGGTACACGACGTGCCACAGGACGATCCCCGACAGCAGGTAGGTGAAGGCGATGGGCCCGGCCCCGCTGTGGTGGGACACGAACACCCCGAGCGACCCGAAGAGCAGGACGTCGACCAACGGCCAGATGGTCACGTCAAACAGCCGGTGTGGGCTGCGCTTGAGGACGTAGGCGTGACGCCGGGCGATGGCCAGAACGGGCCGCATGCGTCGGCTCCACGGCCGAAGGGCGGACGCGGTAGGGGCGGCAACGACGCTCATCGTGGGCCCCCTTCGCCGGCCGCCGATCCCGGCGTTCTCGCCCCGGCTCGTTGGGTGGCGGCGAGATGGAGGAAGACCTCCTCGAGGCCGCTGTGCCCGAAGGACGCCGTCACCTCTCCCGGCGAGCCGTCGGCCACCACCCGGCCATGGGACAGGAACACCACCCGCTGGCACAGGCGCTGCACCTCGGCCATGTCGTGACTGGTGACAAGCAGCGTGGACCCGTCCGCTCGGGCCAGATCGAGGAGACCTTGCCGGACGCGGTGGGCCACCTCGGGGTCGAGCGACGCCGTCGGCTCGTCGAGCACGAGCAGCTGGGGCCGGTGCAGCGTCGCTTTGACGATCCCCACCAGAGTGCGCTGCCCCGACGACAGCTCGGTGCCGAGCGAGTTGGCCAGATGCTCGATGCCGAACCGCTCCAGGGAGTCCTCGATGGCCGGCTTGGGGTTGGCCACGCCGTAGAGATCGGCGTACATGCGCAGGAATTCGCGGACACGCATGCGCTCGGCCAACGGCAGGTAGCCGGCGGCGAAGCCCACCGCGGCCATGGCCCGGCGCCGTCCCTGGGGCAGGCGGTGTCCGACGAGGTCGACCGTGCCCACGTCGGGGGTGACCACGCCCAGGAGCATGAGCAGCGTGGTGGTCTTGCCCGCGCCATTGGGACCGAGCAGCGCCACGTGTTCCTGGGCGCGCACCTCGAGGTCCACGCCGGCCACCGCGGTCTCGTCCCGGTAGCGCTTGACCAGTCCGGACGCCCGGACCACCACTCCCCCCATGGACACAACTATGACAGCCAGGGCGTACGCCCCCACGCCGGCGCAGCGCGCGGCGGCGCGAACCGCGTACGCGGCACCGCGACGACTACCTTCGCCCGCGTGGACATCGGCCGGGTCGGCGTGTGGTGGAGCGGGCGCTTCGAGATCGACGGTCGGCCCGAGCTCGACGTCGCCGCCGAGATCGAAGCGCTGGGTTACGGCGCCCTGTGGTCGACCGGGGGGATCAAGCCCGGACTGTCGTCACGATTCGGCCGGTTGCTGTCCTCGTCGTCGCATCTCGTGGTGGCAAGCGGCATCGTGAGTGTCTGGACCACGCCGGCCGCCCAACTGGCCACGGCGGTAGGCGAGCTCGACGCGCAGTACCCGGGCCGCTTCGTCCTTGGGCTCGGCGCCAGCCACAGCGCGGTGGTCGAGGGGTACCGGCAGCCGTATTCGACGGTGGCCGGGTACCTGGACCAGCTCGACGGCCTCACCACGTCCGCGCCGTCCGTGTCGGCCGACCGGCGCGTCCTTGCCGCGCTCGGGCCCAAGATGCTCGAGCTGGCCGCCCGCCGCGCCGCGGGAGCGCACCCGTACCTCGTCCCCGTCGAGCACACCGCCTTGGCCCGGTCGGTGATGGGCCAGGGTCCCCTGCTCGCCCCCGAGCTCACCGTCGTGCTCGACACCGATCCCACCCGGGCCCGGGAGCAGGCGCGCTCCTTCGTCGGCGGGTATCTCGCCCTGCCCAACTACGCGGGGAACCT
>DATGGF010000604.1:0-3757 GCA_035308625.1 Acidimicrobiales bacterium
AATGCCTCGAACGAGTGCACCGGCTGCCAGGGAAGCGAGATGGTCGACCCTTGCCCATGCGGAGCCCGCATGGCCGCCCACAGCGAGTAGTGGCCCTTGGGAAGGGGCAAGGTCCCGAGCGTGCACCGGAGCTCGAACTCCCCTTCAGGGAACGAGGTGGCGAAGCGCTGGACGAAGATCGGCATGGCCGTGCCCTGGGAGATGCCGATATGAAAGGCGCCGAAGAGCGCCTCGGACGAATGCACCACCACCCGCAGGTGCACCGGCTCCCCCGAGCGCACCTGGCCGCCGTCGGGCCCGTGCACCTCCACCTTCAACAAGCGGATGCCACCGTCCCCCGAAACCGTGAGCTGCGCCTGTTTCTCGACCGACTCGCGGTACATGTTCACCACGTCGCGGGCAGGCCCGTCGGCCACCACATAGCTGTCGGACAGCCACAGGACCCGGTCGCACACCGCCTCCACCGTCGGCAGGTCGTGCGACACGTAGAAGAGGGTGGTGCCCTGGGCCACGACCTCGGAGATGCGCTGCAGGCACTTCTGCTGGAAGCGGGCGTCCCCTACGGCCAGGACCTCGTCGACCAGCAGCACCTCAGGGTCGAGGTGGGCGGCAATGGAGAAGCCAAGCCGGATGGCCATGCCGGTCGAATAGAACTTGACCTGCCGCTCGATGGCCTCGCCCACTTCGGCGAACTCCACGATGTCGTCGAATCGCTTGTTGATCTGCGATCGGTTGAGCCCGAGGATCGTGCCATACAGGTAGATGTTCTCCCTGCCCGACAGGTCGGGGTGGATGCCCGCCCGCACCTCCAGAAGAGCGCCGATCCGCCCCTGCACACTGATCTTCCCCACCGACGGGAACGTCGTCTGGCAGATCATCTTGAGCAGGGTCGACTTGCCCGATCCGTTCACGCCGATGATGCCCTGGGACTTGCCCGGCTCCACGTGGAGGTTGACGTCGCGCAGGACCCAGCGCCAATCGCGCGTCTCGCCCCGCATGCGCTTGCCCAACAGCCGGATCTTCTCCTGCAACAGCGGCGCGGTGCGGTCCGACCGGAACCGCTTCCATACGTTGTCTACCCGGACGGTGCCCTCAGGCCATGTCGGCAAAGTTCACCTCGAGCCGCTTGAACACGGCGAAGCCCACCACCATCCAGACAAGGGCCCCGGCCATGGCCACGCCCACCAGACCCCAGTCGGGGCCGAAGCCGTAGATCATGGACCTACGGATCCCGTCGATCGTCTCACCGATCGGATTCAGGAAGAGGTACAGCGGCTGCCACGCGTGGGGGATGTAGAACTTCGAACCCTTCTGGTACGAGAGGTTCCACACGACCGGCGAGGCGAACATGCCTAGCTGCAAGCCGATCGAGGTGAGCTGGTTGAGGTCGCGCATCTGCACCACGATCGAGGACACCAGCAGGATCAAGCCGATGGTGTAGGGCAGCTCGATGGCGAGGTACACCGGGAACCACAGAGTGGCCGTCTTGGGCCAGACATGGGCGACCGGGAAGATGATGAACAGCAGCGACGTGGCGATGGTCGAGGTGAAGGCCGACTCCACCACCTGCGACAAGGGGAAGCACTCGCGGGGGAAGTGGGTCTTGGCCATCATGGCCTTGTTCTGGAGCAGCGATCCCGTGCCACTCCCAACCGCGCCGGCGAAGAAACCCCAGGCCAGGATGGCCGGATAGGCGAACAGGTAGTACGGAACCTTGCTGGTGCCGGTGGGGAACGCCTTGTGGAAGACGATCGTGAACAGCAGGAGCGTCATCACCGGGTTGATGAGCGCCCAGCCGATCCCCAACACCGCTTGTTTGTAGGCGGCACGGAGGTCCCGCTCGGCCAGGGTGAAGATGACCTCCCAGCGGCCCTTCAGGTTCCGGGCTGCGTCGAGGAGCCGGGGCTTGTGGCGATACAGGAGCTCCGGCGGCGGCTCATTGGGAATGGCCGAGATGTCGGTGATAATCAGCTCACCGGCGGCGTCTGCCGGCATCGGCTCAGCCGTCGTCGACACGTCTGCATCCCCCCGATCACCCGCCCTGAGGCCATCAATCCTACCGCGGCACGTGTGGGAACAGCTACGCCCCGTCGACCGACCGCTACCATCGCTGCGTGCTGGGAAGGCCCGGGGGGAGCCAGTCCGAGCCGCCGGTGCGGCCGAGGATCCTGCTGCTCATCAAGGGTCTCGGCCTGGGCGGCGCCGAACGACTGCTGGTCTCCCTGACCGAATGTCGCGATAGGGCAAATTTCGACTACGCGGTGGCCTACATCCTGGGCGAGCAGGACGCTCTGGCGCCGGCCATGCAGCGGGCCGGGGTGCCCGTCTACGGCCTGCGGGCTCGCTCGAGCGCAGACCTCCGCTGGCTCTGGCGTCTGCGCAAGCTCCTGGTGAAGGGGCGCTTCGACCTGGTGCACTCACACCTGCCCTACGCCGCCTCGTTCGCCCGAGTGGTGGCGGCCACCATTGCGGCGCGCCGGCGGCCGGTGCTCGTCTACACCGAGCACAGCCTGTGGAACCGCGCCGCCGTCCTCACCCGGGTCCTGAACCGGCTCACCGTGTCGGCCGACCGAGGCCTTTTCGTCGTCTCCCCCGCGGCGCGCGAGGCGCTCCCCCGCCGCTTGCGCGCCGAGGCACGCGTCGTCGTGCACGGGGTCGACCTCTCCCAGTCGCGTCCCTTGGTGGAACGCCGAGCCGAGCTGCGCAACGAATTGGTGGCCGAACTGGGACTGCGCGACGACGACGTGATCGTCCTGTCGGTCTCGAACTTCCGAGCCGAAAAGGGCCACGACGTCCTCGTCGACGCCGCGGGGCGGGTAGCGCGCGCGGGCCTGCCCGTCCGGTTCCTGTTGGTCGGATGGGGTCCCCTGGAGGAGCAGGTGCGCAGTGCCGTGCGCGCCGGCGGGCTCCAGGGCTCGGTGACGCTGCTCGGCCGGCGTGACGACACGCTCCGCCTCATGGCCGCGTCGGATGTGTTCGTCCTGCCGTCACGCCAGGAGGGGATGCCCGTCGCCCTGATGGAGGCGCTCAGCGTCGGCCTCCCAGTGGTGGCCACCCGCATCGGCGGTGTGGGCGACATCGTCACCGACCACGTCGAGGGCCTTCTGGTCGAGGTGGGCGCGCCCGACCAGCTGGCCGACGCCATTGGGGCCCTCGCCACCGATCCGGCACTACGCGACGGGCTCCGCAGCGGCGCACTGGCGCGGGCCGGCCAGCTCGACATCACCGCCGCGTCGCGCCAAATCGAGGCCCGCTATGTCGAACTCCTGGCCGAACAGGTCGCCGAGCGCGCCGGCGGCCACCGGAGCGGCGGGTGAACGCCGGCCGACGCGACGAGCCCGTCGTCCTCCACGTGGTCCCCACCGCGGTGGCCCGCGGGGCCCAGCGCGAGGCCCGGGCCCTGGCCGACCACCTCGATCGCCCGGGGGAACGACGACACATGTTGATGAGCCTGTTCGCCGGACCGGCCGACGTGCCCATCGACGAGTCGCTCGAGCACCCGGGACGCCCCGGGGCGGTGGCCGAGGGCCTCGATCCGCACCTGGTGCTGCGACTACGGCGCCGCTTGTGGGAGCTCGACCCGGCCGTGGTGGTGGCGCACGGCGGGGACCCGCTCAAGTACCTCGTCCCCGCCCTCGTCGGCCGTCGCCGTCCCCTCGCCTACTACGCCACCGGCACCTTCGGCGCGTCGGCCCGACCCCGTGTGGCGCTGTGGCGCATGTTGGTGCACCGCGCCGATGTGGTCGCCTGCGAAGGC
>DATGGF010000605.1:0-2172 GCA_035308625.1 Acidimicrobiales bacterium
CGAGCGCGTCGACCGGATCACCATCGAGGGCACCGAGGTCACCCTCCCCATCTGTGCCGTGTTCGAGATAACCGGCGACCGCATCACCGCCTGGCGGGAGTACTTCGACCTGGCCGGACTGCGGACAACACTGACGGGCGGGAAGCCGTGACCTTCCCCCGCGACGCGTTCGAGCCGGGCTACACCGGCAACGAGAACGACCCCGGCCCCCGGCACCTCCCCGGAGTGCGCCACCTCCGGGTGGGCTGGCGCACCGACGCGCACGGGCAGTGGGTGGCCGACGCCATCGACGAGTCCCAATGGGAAGTCGTGTGCGTCCAGTGCGGCGACGACGACGGCCCAGCCGATCGCCTCCTGCCGGACGTCAGGACGCTTCGAGGCCCGTATCCCAGCCGTCATCGGGCCGAGCACGCAGCGAGACGCCACGAGCGGGAGATGTCCCCGGCGGTGCGCTGGGTTCCCGGGAGCGCGGTGCCCCCTCCGACCTGGTGACGCCGCTCCGGCCGGCTGACGCCGAGGACCGGGCAACCCGGCGTCCATCCGGTGGCGGCGTGCGCCGGCGACGTAGGTTTCTCGGATTCGGGTGGAGTTGGTGCGGAGCACGAGATGAGGACCGATGCCATCAAGGAGAGACCAGCTCGTCGGAGAGATGGCCACCCTGATCGAGACGACCGACGAGGTCTGCGCTGTGCTTCAGAGGTACCGGGCGTCGAGTGTCGAGCTGGCCGAGCGGCTCAAACGAGGAGAGTTGCTCGAGGACATCTTTCCGGCCATCGAGGGGCCCGCTCGACCCCGTGAGGTCACGGAGGTCATTGCCACGTTGGAGGCGGCTCGTCGCCAGGTGCGTCGGTCGATGTTCGAGCTCGGCCGAGAGCAGGGTCTCAGCATCGCGGAGGTGGGGCGGCAGCTGGGTATATCCCGCCAACGGGCCTCGCGTCTGGCCATCGAAGCGCAACCTCCGAGGGCATAGCCCTGCTCGGACACGACGCACCCAGCGCCTCGAGGATTCACCCTGACACCCAACGAGAAACAGAACGAAGCGTGGAACGGGGGCGAGTCGGTCCATTACGTCGACCACGCCGACCGCTACGACCGTCAGCTGGCGCCGTTCACCGAGGTGCTGCTCCAAAAGATCCGGCTGATGCCGCATGGCTCGGTGCTCGATGTCGGCTGCGGCTGCGGAGCCCTCACCCTGGCGGTAGCTCGACAGGCGGACCGCGCACTCGGTATCGACATCTCTGCGCCACTGACCGAGATCGCATCCGAGCGGGCACGCGCAGCGCAGATTGACAATGTCGAGTTCGTCGTTGCCGACGCCCAGACGTATGCCTTCGCGCCGGGCTCGTTCGACCTTGTCGTCAGTCAGTTCGGACTGATGTTCTTCGATGACCCGGTGGGGGCCATCTCGAACCTGCGACGCTCGCTTGCTCGCGGTGGCCGGCTGGTCTTCATCAGCTGGCAGGGTCTTCCTGAGAACGAATGGCTGAGTGTCATCGCCAAGGAGGTTGCCAACCACGTCGAGGTCCCCGAGTTCGGCGGCCTCTCCCGGGGTCCCGGGATGTTTGCCCTGAAGGACCAGAGCGAGACGTCGGCGCTGCTCGCCTCAGCGGGGTTCACTGAGGTGACGTTCGAGTCACTGAAGCCGGCAATCCTCATCGGTGGTGGAGACACGGTCGACCAGTCGATGGACTTCTTGCTCGGGATGGGGATGGCCCGAGGTCTGATCGGACTAGCCGGGGCGGGCGCTCATCGCGAGGTCGTTGAAGCTATTCGGCTGGCTCTCGCCGCTCGCTACGAGCCCAGGGTTGGTGTGGCATTCGGCGCAGGCGCATGGTTGGTTAGCGCTCTCAACTAGCTGTTCGTCGACCCACAGCGTTGACCCTGCGACGGTTCCTCTGTCGAGAGCTCGGGATACGATTTCGATGTGCTCGCTCGTGTCATGACGATCAACTCAAACAGCGAGAACCTGGCAGACCTCATCGGGTCCCTGCGTCAGCGGCTCCCGGAGACCTATGTCGGTATCCAAGGTTTCCGAGGGGCCCTGGTGCTTGAGAAGCCGAGCGCCAACCAGATCTTGGCACTGACGCTGTGGGAAGACGAACGGGGCCTTAAAGCTAGTGAGCCTCATGCTCGCAAATATGCTCAGGAAATCAGCCAAGCAATAGCCGCTGA
>DATGGF010000606.1:0-4377 GCA_035308625.1 Acidimicrobiales bacterium
TGGCGCGACGCCGAGAGCTACGCCGATCTCTTCACCTCGTACTACACCGATGCCGAACCGGAATCGGCGCTGGTAGCCGAACGACACGGACGTGTCGAGGGATACCTGCTCGGCTGTGTGGACTCGGCCAAGGCCTGGAGCGAGGCGTCGATCTTCCTACGCCTGATGTGGAAACGGTGGATCGCGGTGCGGCCCGGCACCGCGGGATTCGTCTGGCGCTCGTTCGCCGACGTCGTGAACGACGGGTTCCATCGGCGCCTGCCGCCGGCGTCGGTGTCGGACGAGCGCTGGCCCGCCCACCTCCACATCGACCTCCTCGACTCCGTGCGGGGGCGGGGCGTGGGGTCGACGTTGCTGCGAACCTGGCTGTCGCGGCTCGACGAGCTCGGTGTCCCCGGCTGTCATGTGCAGACGCTGGCCGAGAACCACCGGGCCATCGCCGCCTTCGAGTCGGTCGGGTTCTCACGGCGCGGCCGGGTGGCGCCGGCGCCCGGGCGCCGCACGCCGAACGGCGATCGGTGCCACGTACAGTTGCTCGTGCGCCAGGCCTGAGCGTCGCGCTTGCCAGTCGCGAGCGCGCCAGGAACCTCACCAGCAACACCCGTGGACCAATTGCGCCCACCCCGGCTACGGTTTCATCCAAGGGGGGAACAGTGGATATGCGATCGATTCGACCGCGGCTGCGCTTCGTCGCGGCCGCCATGGTGGTAGCGGGTGCCGGCGGTGTGACGTGGGCGGGGACGGCCTCGGCGGCCGGTAAGACGGGGACGATCACCGTCACTCCCGACACCGGCTTGACCAACAACCAGAAGGTGACCATCGCCGGATCCGGGTTCAGCGCCGGGTCCATCGGCAACATCGTCTACTGCAACAACGCGCCCAACGAGCCGACGGTGGCCCTCGGGGCCCCGGTCAACGCGTCCCTACCCATCGGGTGCATCGCCCCAGGGTACGGAGCCAACGCGCTGGTGCCACCCACTGGCAGCGACGGCACGTTCTCGAAGACCTTCACGGTGGCGACGGGGACGATCGGGCCTCCCTGCGGGGTGGCCAACGCCGTCGTCACCACGTGCCCGACCGACAGCGCGGGCCAGAACGCCTCGACCGACGCCGCGAACTACCCGTGCCCGCCGACCCCGACACAGGTGTCAGCCGGCGTGACCTGCACCATCACCTACGGCAACCAGATCGGCGACATGTCGAACACGGTCTCGATTACGTTCGCGGGCGAGACCGCGGCGACCACGACCACGGCCGCTTCCGTCACCACTGCGGCCCCGGTGACCACGGCGGCCTCGGCTACCACCGCCCCGCATGTGGCCACCCAACCAAGTCAGTCGCTGGCCACGACCGGACCCGGGCCGCTGTTGTGGCTCGTCTCGTTCGTCGCGGCCGTGTTCGTGCTCTTCGGTGCGCTGCTGTGGATGGCGACGCCGAGGTTGGCCCGGCGCCAGGACGACTCGGGCCGCTGACGCGTTACGACGGGCAGGCGGGGCCGGGGATGTCGCCCGGCACGCCCACCACCGCACGGTTCACCGTCACGTAGCTCGATGCGATGGCCCCTGAGGCCTGGAGCTCGTAGAAGCTCACGCTGAACCGGCCTGAAGCCAGAGCGGGCACGCCGGACAGCGCGGCCTGGGCTTGTGTGCTCATGAAGTTGACAACTTCACAGGCGCCGGCCCCGTCGTTCGTCGTCTCTCGTGACGACGCCGTCTGCTCGACATCGGGGGGCAGATCGCCGTCCAGCTTGAACTCGGCCTCCGCCAACGTGGTGTGGACCCCGAAGTTCATCACCCAGCCGGTGACGTGGCCCGCGACGATATGGACGCCGAGATACGTCGGCTGGCGGCCCGAATCGGTCTGGACCTCGGGGCCGTAGGTGCCCGCCCCGGCCGAGAACACCTGATGGCGGGCCCCCCAGTTCCCGGTGGTGGCGCCGATGCCGGTCAATCCCGTGATGTGCGGCGCCGTTCCGGCGCTCTTGGCGGGGCTGCCCGAGCACGCGCTCAGAGCCACGGCGCCGATGGCGACAGCACACAGGACCGGGACGCGGACTCTCGTGGTGTGGGATGGCAGTCGTGTCATCAGGGCCAGAGTCTCGCATCGTGGCGAGAACTCGGGGGGACGCACAAGCTCAGTCGACCACCCCGTCGGACACCAACTGGTCGAGCCGGGCGCAGTCGAGGCCCCACCCGAGCAAGGTCTGCGGCACGTGGGCGCCACCGGGTGGCGTGGCCGGCGCCGTCGGCGGCGTGCGATCGAAGCGAGGGGCCGGCGACGGCGCGGTCACGCCTCCGACGTCGACGAACGTGCCACGAGCCCGGTTGTGCGGATGCCCGGGTGCCTCGGCCGGGGTCAGCACCGGAGTGACACAAGCGTCGGAGCCGTCGAAGACGGCCAGCCACTCAGCCAGGGTGCGCCCTCGCACGATCTCGGCGATGCGCGCCTGCAGCACGGTCCACCCGCCGGTGTCGGACTGCGCGGGCATGTCGTCGTCGGAGAAGCCCAGGCCCTGCATGAAGGCCAGATAGAAGGCGGGCTCGATGGCTCCCACCGACAGGTAGCGGCCGTCTGAGGTGGCGTACACGTTGTAGTAGGGCGCGCCGGTGTCGATGGAGTTGGTGCCCCGCTCCGGGCTCCACTGGCCCAGGCCCAGCAACTCGTAGACCATGGTGCCGAGCATGGCGGCCCCGTCGACCATCGCCGCATCGACCACCTGGCCGCGTCCCGAGCGGCTTCGCTCGAACAGCGCGGCCAGGATCCCGAACGCCAGCAGCATGGCGCCGCCGCCGAAGTCGGCCACCAGGTTGAGCGGCGGCACCGGCGCCTCGCCACGCCGGCCGATCGGGTCGAGCATCCCCGACAGCGACAGGTAATTGATGTCGTGGCCCGGCGCCGAGGCGAGCGGACCATTTCGGCCCCAGCCGGTCACCCGCCCGTACACGAGCCGCCCGTTGCGCTCGAGACATCGATCGGGGCCGAGGCCGAGACGTTCCATCACCCCCGGGCGGAAGCCTTCGATCAGGACATCGGCGTGCCCGACCATGGTGAGCACGACCTCCACCCCTTCGGGGCGCTTGAGGTCGACACCTATGGCCGGCCGCCCCCGGGTGAGGACGAGTCGTCGATCCGGCGCCCCGGGCCGCGGCGGGGCCTGGCCGGCTCGCTCGACGCGGATGACGTCCGCCCCCAGGTCGGCGAGAACCATGGCGCAGAACGGGGGCGGCCCCAGTCCGGCCATTTCGACGACTCGGAGCCCTGCCAGCGGGCCGGGTCCCTCCGTTGCCTCTGACGTCACGGAGTGGTCAGGTAGCGGTCGATCATGCGGTGCATGTGCAAGACGTTTCGTTCCTGCCGGCGGTTCAGCCGCAACCCGGGCCCGCCCCGCGACTTGAGCCCGACCTGGATGTGCTCCATGTTGGCGTAGTCCTGGTTGGTGATGATCCCCCAGTCCCGCTCGTTCCAGTCCGGGTAGAAGCGCCGTCTCACCGAGCGAGGCGCTTCGTCGGGCCGGGGCCACTCGAGGAACCAGGTGTCCTTCACGGCCCGGTCGGGATCGAGGCCGTGCGGGCGCACGCGGAAGACGATGGCGCTGCCCGGATAGATGGGGCCCACCATGTTGGGGAAGAACAGGACGTCATCGGCGCTGGTCAGCTGGTCGTCACTGAAGCCGTCCACCGGGACGCCCCGTTCGGCGAGAAGGTGTCGCCGTCCTTGTTGGTACCGGCTGAGCAGTGTCTCGGACTCCGATGGCGGCTCCGAGCGAATCTTGTCGACCAGGGCGCGCTCGTCCTCCAGGAACAGCCCCCCCAACCCGGCCACGAATTGCCCGAGGATCTCCCCTTCGTCGTACTGGCCGGGCGTCAGCCCGAGCCGGGGACTCGGGCTGAGTGTGCGCCGTGCGTTGGGGAGCCGACCGTAGTGGGCGTGGAGGCCCAGCGGTTCGTAGGCCAGGTTGACGTCGTCGGTCCAGGGCAGCAACTGCGGGTGCGTCCCCTGGACGTGGTACCCCTCGTTGAAGGCGTCGACCACCACCTTCCAATTGGCCGGCAGCACGGTGGAGAGGTATCTGCGGATGCGCATGCGATCGAGGTGGTACGGAGCCAACAGCGTGGGCAGCGGATCGAGGTACTCGAGCAGCGAAGGCGCGTCGGGATCGAGGCAGACCCACACGAACCCGCCCCAGCGCTCGACCCGCACCCCGGCCAGGCAGGTGCCCTCGGGGATGGGGGAGAACTCCTCGGCGTCGACCACCTCGACCAGGCCGCCGTGCAGGTCGTAGCGCCAGGCGTGATAGCGGCAACGGATGCAGGTGTCGTCCAGGTGGCCGGAGCCCTCGGCCAGGCGCGTGCCGCGGTGCAGGCACGTGTTGTGGAA
>DATGGF010000607.1:0-2886 GCA_035308625.1 Acidimicrobiales bacterium
GACGCGTTGCGCGACCGCATCAACGACGCCTCGGCCAAGGTGCTCGTCACCGCGGACGGGGGGTGGCGCCGCGGGCAGGCTGTGGCGTTGAAGGTCAACGCCGATGTCGCCCTGGCGGCCACGCCGTCGATCGAGCACGTGGTGGTGGTGCGCCGGGTGGGCGATGCCGGCGGCGCCGTGCCCATGACCGCGGGCCGGGACCACTGGTGGGACGAACTCGTGGCGAGCGCAGCCCCCTCGTGCCCGCCCGAGCACATGGACGCCGAGGACCTGCTGTACCTGCTCTACACGTCGGGGACCACGGCCAAGCCCAAGGGGATAATGCACACCACGGGCGGCTACCTGACCCAGGTCGCCTTCACTCACAAAGCCGTCTTCGACCTCCACGCCGATTCCGACGTCTACTGGTGCGCGGCCGACATCGGCTGGGTCACTGGGCACAGCTACATCGTCTACGGTCCGCTGGCCAACGGGGCCACCAGCGTGATGTACGAGGGCACGCCCGACTTCCCTGACAAGGACCGCTGGTGGGACATCATCGAGCGCTACCGCGTCACGATCCTCTACTGCGCGCCCACAGCCATCCGGACCTTCATGAAGTGGGGGGCCCAGTACCCCGACGGGCACGACCTGTCCTCGCTGCGGCTGCTCGGCTCGGTGGGTGAGCCCATCAATCCCGAGGCCTGGGTGTGGTACTGGCGGACCATCGGGGGAGAGCGCTGCCCGGTAGTGGACACCTGGTGGCAGACGGAGACCGGCGCCATCCTCATCTCGCCTCTCCCCGGCTACACGGTGTGCAAGCCCGGGTCGGCCACTTTCCCCCTGCCCGGCATCGGCGCCGAAGTGGTGGACGATGCCGGCACTCCGGTGGCCCGCGGCGGCGGGTACCTGACGCTGGTGCGCCCGTGGCCGTCGATGCTGCGCGGGCTCTACGGCGACCCCGAGCGGTACAAGGAGACGTACTGGAGCCGCTTCCCGGGCCGTTACTTCGCCGGCGACGGGGCCAAGGTCGACGACGACGGCTACCTCTGGCTGCTCGGGCGCGTCGACGACGTCATGAACGTGTCGGGCCACCGCATCTCGACCACCGAGGTGGAGTCGTCCCTGGTGACCCACCCGGCTGTGGCCGAAGCCGCGGTGGTGGGGGCCAAGGACGACACGACGGGCCAGGCCATCATCGCCTTCGTCACCCTTCGCAGCGGCAACGAGCCCTCGCCCGAGCGCGGCGAGGAGCTGCGGGGCCATGTGGCCGCGCACATCGGGCCCATCGCCCGGCCGCGGACGGTGGTCTTCACCGACGAGTTGCCCAAGACGCGCTCGGGCAAGATCATGCGGCGGTTGCTACGCGACGTGGCCGAAGGGCGCGACCTGGGCGACACCACCACCCTGGCCGATCCGCGCGTGGTCGAGGAGATCCGCCGGCTCTCGAGCGCCCGGGCCGGCGAGGACTGATCGTTGCTCGCCGAGGCGCCGCCCAACTGGTGCTGGCGGGCCGCACCAGTGGAGGCCGGGCCCACGGTGGTGTTCGACATCGACGGGGTCCTGTCCGACGCCGCCTCGCGTCAGCACTTCCTGGAATGGGGCCGGCGCGACTGGGACGCCTTCTTCGACGCCTGCGGGGACGACCCGTTGGTGGAGGAGGTGGCCCGGCTGCTCGAGCTGCTCGACCCGGGGCTGCGGGTGGTGCTGCTCACGGGCCGGCCGCTGCGGGTGCAGCCCCAGACGCTGTCGTGGCTGGCCCACAACCGGCTGCGCTGGGACCTCTTGGTCATGCGCAACCGGGGCGACTATGCCCAGGTGGCCCGGTTCAAACGCGCCGCGGTGGCCGACCTACGGGCCTACGGGCTCGATCTCCGTCTGGCTTTTGAGGACGATCCCCGCAACCGTGACATGTTCCACGACGAGGGGGTCCCCTGCATCTACATCCACTCGGGCTACTACGACTGAGGACCGGCGCCTGAACGAACGGTTCAGGTGGCCGTGCCGTTCAACGTGGCCGTCGCCTCCAGTGAGGTTGCCGTCACGACGTCCTGGCCTGTCACCACCAACGTGTTGACATAGCTGCCCGGCGAACTCGGGCAGAACTGGACCTGCGCAGTGCAGCTCTGGCCGGGCATCAGCGTCGTCGAGCAGGTATTGGACGGGATGCTGTAGACACCGACGGGATTCACGACGATGGAGCTGACCGCGTGTGTGCCCGTGTTGGTGATGGTGACGGGGACGATGGGCATCGGCGAATACGGTGGCGGAGTCGACGGGAAGTTGGCCGGGGTCGGCGTGATGCTCAAGCCCGTCGACGCGGCCGTCACGGCGGCCGCCACGAAGCCGCCCACTCCGTTGCCGCCGACGGCGCTGCCCGTGTCGGCGGCGTACTTGTAGAGAGGATCTCCGTTGTAGGTGACCTGGAGGACCTTGTGCCGGCCCACCTTCACCTTGACGGTCCCCAGGCCGCTCACTCCCAAAGGCGTGTTCTTATTCCGGGGCATGAGAAGCGGGGGCCAGGTGGTGAGACATGTTCCGGTGCATGGTGGACCTTCGTAAAGACTGAGGCCCGTGGTCGTGGCCAGCATCTGGCCATAGGGTGCGCGGTCGACGACTTGCACGACCACCACGGGCCTGATCCTCTTGGCCGCCTGCGCCGACGAAGCCGAAGCCGGAGCTGACCCGAGCATCACGGTGAGACCGCTCGAGACGCTCGCCAGCATCAGCAGAGCGGTGCTCAGCTGAAGGGCACGTAGCCGGTGCACTCGCTTTGCCTCGTTCGCGGAAGAGACTTTCACCGTTTGTTCGCCCCTGATCTCCGGGTTCTCCGTGAATGAAAGTGTTTCTCGACGCTGCGCTGGAGCAGGGCTCCAACTGGTTCGTACCAATGCGATTGGCTGCTCG
>DATGGF010000608.1:0-2882 GCA_035308625.1 Acidimicrobiales bacterium
CGATCATGCCGAGCTGCATCGGGGTGTCAGTTGCCATGGTCGGCTCCTCGTGGTCGGGCCAGATCGATGCGGACGCCTTCGGACCGTTCGACATCGGCGTCGTGGGCCCCGTCGGCGTGACGGCGGAGCGTCAGCGATACCGACGCCGCGCCCACCCCCAGATTGCTGATCGTGAGCGGCGAGAGCCACTCGGGCAGGGCGGGGCTCACCCTGAGCGTGCCGCTCGGGGCATCGGCCTCCAGCCCGGCCAGCACTTCCAGAGCGTGGATGACCGATCCGGCCGCCCACGCCTGGGGCACGTTGGCCCCGATGTACTGGGCCGGGAAGCCCCCGGGCTCGCGCGTCAGGCCGGCATAGAGCTCGGGCAGTCGGGCCATGCGGAAGCGCCGGGCGGCTTCGAAGACGGCCTGCACCACCATGGCCGCCTCGTCGTCGTGGCCGTAGCGGCGGAAGCCGGCCGCGGCGATGACGTTGTCGTGGGGCCAGACCGATCCCAGTTGGTACGAGAAAGGGTTGTAGGAGGGGTGCGTGGCCGACAGCGTCCGGATGCCCCACCCCGACCACATGTCGTCGGCCAGCAGTCGCTGCACCACCTGGGCGGCGCGCGACGCCTCGATGGCCCCGGCCCACAGGAGATGCGCGGGGTTGGAGGCGACCGAGTAGAGCGGGCGCTTTTCACCGTCGAGCCCGAGGACGTAGGTGCCTTCGGACTCCCACCAGAAGCGCTCCTCGATCATCTCTGCCAACCGGTCGGCATCGAGTCGCAGCTGCTCGGCCTGCTCCGTCTCTTCGTACACCCGTTCCAGAACATCGGCCCACGCCCGTTTGGCCGCCACTACATAGCCCTGGTGCTCGCACAGGGAGATGGGCAACGTGGCCAGATTCCCTGCCGCGTCCACGATGGCGTCGCCCGAGTCCTTCCACCCCTGGTTGTAGTAGCCGCCTGAAGGCGCCCGCGTCTTGTATTCCTGGAGGCCATCGCCGTCGACGTCGCCGTCGCGGTCGATCCAATCGAGCGCCCGCTCGACGTGCGGGCGCAGCGCATCGAGCTCGTGGCGGTCGCCGTGCCACCACCAGCTCCGGGCGGCGGCCCACACGTACAGCGTGGTGGCCTCGTGGGTGCCGTAGTACGGGGTGTGAGGGACAAGGTGCAGCATGGCCAGCTCACCGTGGCGGATCTCGTGTTCGATCTTGCCCGGCTGCATGTCGCGGGCGTCGTCGTAGGCATCCGCCTGCAACCGTCCCAGCGCCCGCAACGCCCCCAGGGCGAAGCGCGGTGACAGGCACAGCGTCTGTAGCGCCACCACCAATGCGTCGCGCCCGAAAAGCGACACGAACCACGGGACTCCAGCCGCTGGCACCCACGAGTCGAGTTCGGGCTCGTCCTCGACCCACGACGACGCCAGCTGGTCGCGTCCGTGGATGCGCAGGCTGGCCAGATCGTGCACGGCTTGGGTGATGACGGCTGTGACGTTGGGATCGGGGGTGGCGAAGGTCGTGGTGGTGTCCACCCATGCGATTCGCTGGGCATCGTGCGGGGCGTCACGCCCGCGCAGCGCGTGGCAGGTGCGGTCCGGGCCCTCGGCGCCTACGGCGCCGACGTCGACCGTCCACACCAGACAGGTGTGCCAGGACGCGCCCGGGTCAAGGGTGAAGCGCCACGACATCCCGCCGTTGGCGAATTCGGTGGGGGAGCCTGCCTTGTCGGCGCGGATCTCGATGGACCGGACGAACGGGCCGTTCTCGTAGCGGGTGCTCAGGGCGGCCCGCTCCTCGTCCCAGTTCGACTGCAGGGTGCCGCGTCGGATCCGGCGGCGGGACTTGACGTCGAAGAGGTCGGCGAAGTCGGACTCGAAGCTCACCTCCAGCTCCAGGGCCACCGCCGAACGGCTGTAGTTGGTGACGTCGTAGTCCTCGTGGACACCGCTGCCCACGGTGCGATCCAGGCGCAGGTGGAGCGTCGACGCCGCCACCGTGCCCGTCGGGGTCTCCAGGACCGGGTTGGTGAATTCGAAACGCGACGAGTAGTGCTCCACGTCGGAGCTGTTGAGCAGGACCGGGTGCTCTCGGCCGAGCTTCAAGCGGTAGCCCGACACGAACCGGGTGTCGCGGGCGAAGTAGCCCTGGTCGAAGGTGCTCGACATGTTCGAGTCCGGCTCGCACACCACCACGTGGTCATCGGCGTGGATGGTGACGACCGCCGGACCGACCTGGACCTCCACGGCGCCTCCTCGAGCACCTCGGTGCCCGCTCCAGGTCAGGATATGGGTTCGTAGCCGCGGCCGTTCGCGCGAAGCTGAGGCATGGCCGTACGGGATGTGGGCGCGGTGGTGGGCGCGCTGCTGGTGGCGGTGGCGGCCTGGAGCGTGATCGGCACCATCGTCGTGCCCCGTCGCATCCGGAGCCGTCTCACGCGGATGGTGGCCCGCGCCGTCGACACGGTGTTCCACGCAGTCGGTGACTGGTTCGGGTCGTACGAGGCCCGCGACCGCGTGCTGGCGACCCAGGCCCCCATCCAGTTGCTGATGCAGCTGGCGGTGTGGCTGGCCGTGTTCGAGCTCGGCTTCGGGCTGTTGCTGTGGCCGGTCGTCGGGAACGCCGGCTTCGGGGGCGCGCTCGAACAGGCGGCCTCCTCGATGCTCACCCTCGGTTACGCGGCGCCACGTTCGGGGGGTGCGGCCGCCATCGACTACCTTGCCGCCTTGGCCGGTCTTGGCACGGTGGCCCTGCAGATCGGGTACCTGCCCACCCTGTACGCCGCCTTCAACCGGCGCGAGACCCTCGTCACCATGCTCGATTCGCGGGCCGGGGTGCCGTCGTGGGGGCCCGAGCTGCTGGCCCGCACCCACTACGGGCTGGGCAGCCGCATCTCTGCGGTAGGC